>NZ_RCOD01000022.1:0-47192 GCF_004307505.1 Pseudomonas sp. Sample_11 | reverse complement strand
GCTGCGCCCGGATCAGTCCCGGAGCGAAGGGACCCGAGCCTGCGAGGGCCGAACGTAGGAGCAAGCGTTTTGGGTTACCTTTTTGGCGTTTGAAAAAGGTGACCCGCCGTAAGGGCGGAACCGTAATCAGCAACACCCGAAGAAACGGATATTCACCCAAAACCCCAAGAACCTGGTCGGCCCAGAGGCCGCCAAGACAACCCGAGCGAGAAAATGTTAGCGTGCTTGCAATCAAGCCCCGACGAGCCCAAGCCCAATGAAAAAAACAGTCCTGGCCTTCAGCCGCATCACCCCGCCCATGATCGAACGCCTGCAAGAAGAATTCGACGTCATCGTCCCCAACCCCAAGACCGGTGACATCAACGCCCAGTTCAACGAAGCCCTGCCCCACGCCCACGGCCTCATCGGCGTCGGCCGCAAACTCGGCCGCGCACAACTGGAAAGCGCAACCAGACTCGAAGTGGTCTCGAGCGTCTCGGTCGGCTACGACAACTACGACCTCGACTACTTCAACGAACGCGGGATCATGCTCACCAACACCCCCGACGTGCTCACCGAAAGCACCGCCGACCTCGCTTTCGCCCTGATCATGAGCAGCGCCCGCCGCGTCGCCGAACTCGACGCCTGGACCAAGGCCGGGCAATGGCAGGCCAGCGTCGGCGCCCCGCTGTTCGGCACTGATGTGCACGGCAAGACCCTCGGCATCGTCGGCATGGGCAACATTGGCGCCGCCGTCGCCCGCCGTGGTCGCTTCGGCTTCAACATGCCGATCATCTACAGCGGCAACAGCCGCAAGACCGAACTGGAACAAGAACTCGGCGCACAGTTCCGCAGCCTCGATGAGCTGCTGGCCGAAGCCGATTTCGTTTGCCTGGTGGTGCCACTGAGCGACAAGACCCGCCACCTGATCAGCCATCGCGAACTGGCGCTGATGAAGCCGAGTGCGATCCTGGTCAACATCTCGCGCGGCCCGGTGGTCGACGAACCGGCACTGATCGAAGCCCTGCAAAACAACCGCATCCGTGGCGCCGGGCTGGACGTCTATGAAAAAGAACCGCTGGCCGAATCGCCGCTGTTCCAGTTGAAAAACGCCGTGACCCTGCCGCACATCGGCTCGGCCACCACCGAGACCCGCGAAGCCATGGCCAACCGCGCCCTGGCCAACCTGCGCAGCGCCCTGCTCGGCGAACGGCCGCAGGATCTGGTCAACCCGCAGGTCTGGCGCGGTTGAAAAAAAGGGCCAGCGCAACATTGCGCTGGCCCTCACCTTACATAACTTGCAACCGAACAAAAACGCCGGACCAGGTAACTGCCATATAAGCTCTCGCAACTTATCAACTCATTGATTATTTGCTATGGAGAGCTGATCCCGTGAACACCCTGACCACCGACAAACTCATTCGTTACAGCAAAGTCATCTTGATGGCTTATATAAGTTTCTTCGGCTTGCTGGTGATGATTCATAACTTCACCGACTACGAGTCCAACTACACTTACGTTGCACATATCCTGAGCATGGACACCACCAACGCCAGTGAAAACATCATGTACCGCGCGATCGATTCGCCGATGATCCATCACCGGATCTACTGGTTCATCATCACCATGGAAGTCACCTACACCGTGCTCTGCCTGATCGGCACTTACCAGTTGTATCGCTACATCGATGCATCGCCAGCGGTATTCCATGAAGCCAAGAAGTTTTCAATCATGGGCATATTGGTCGCCATCTTCATTTATTACGTGTGCCTGCAAACTGTAGGTGTCGAATGGTTCGACATGGACACTTCGCAATCCTGGAATGCCAAGGACTGGGCAAGGCATATTGTCGACTTCATCTTCCCGGTGATGATCTACATCACTTTGAAAGTTGAGCGCTGAGTATCAGCGCTCGTTTTATCAAGCCAACTTCCCTTGACCCGCAGACAACAGCACTTTCGGTTTACGAAACACCAGCACGTTGCCCAGCATCACCAACACCAGCCCGACCAGCGCCGGTGCGGTCCATTGATAACCTTCGGCAAACGCCGACACATTCAACGCAACCACCGGAAACAGCACCGTGCAATAAGCCGCTCGCTCCGGGCCCATGCGCCCGACCAGCGTGAGATATGCAGTGAAGCCGATCACCGAGCCGGGAATCACTAGATACAACAGCGCACCGACATATCGCGGCGACCAATCCATGTCGAAGGGTATGCCCTTGATCAGACACCACACCGTCAGCATCGCCGCGCCGTAGGCCATGCCCCAGGCGTTGGTGGTCAGCGGTCGCAATCCCGCTTTCTGTTGCAGACTCGAGAGCATATTGCCGGCGGAAAAACACAAGGTGCCGCATAACGCCAATCCAAGGCCGAGCAGGGTTTGCGGGCTGGCTTGATGCCCGGCCAGTTCCGGCCAGAACAACAGCCCCAGACCTGACAGCCCCAACGCACCGCCGAGCAACACATTGCGGGCAATGCGCTGGCCGAAGAACACCCGCGCATTCAAGGCGTTCCACAACGTTGCTGTAGAAAACACCACCGCCACCAGACCGCTTGGAATCCACTGGCTGGCGGTCAGAAAGCACATGAAGTTCACACAGAACAGACATAACCCTTGAGCCACACAAATCAAATGCCCACGGCGGTTCATCGGTTGCAGGCGTCGGCTGAGCAGCAACAACGCAAACAACACCAACGCGGCGAGGCCGAAGCGATAGACAATCGACACCGGGATTTCGACCACGCCCAATTGCCATTTCAAGGCAATCCAGGTGGTGCCCCAGATCAGCACGGTCAGCAGGTACAACGACAGGTTCATGGCACACACTCCTTAAACAGGCCTTGAGTGTCTGCCTCGGGCAGCCTTCGACGCTTGCACAATCTTGCGCTTTTGTCTGGCGGCAGGCTGGCAGGGCGGCGTCTACGGAGTAGGATGCAAGGCGTTGGAGAGAACCGAACATGGCCGCTATCGATACCCTGCAAGTCTTTCAAGCCCTCAACCGCTCGCCGAATGCACGCCTTGTGCACAGCGCCGAGCTCGGTGACGGCATGTCTGCGGCCTTGTGGACCAACCACCACGATGCCCAGGAATACGAAGCGCCAAGTCATCACACGCTGTCGTGCTACGTCGCCGGCGGCACCGGCACATTCCGTCGTGGCCAACCGGGCCGCAAGGGCGGGCCGGACAAGCTGTGCATCCTGCCGGCCGATCATGAATCGGGCTGGGTGATCAATGGCGATATCCGTCTGGCGCACCTGTATTTCAGCGCCGAACAGTTCGCCCTCGGTTGCGTCACTTTGCTCGATCGCGAACCGCGCGAGATGCAATTACGCGAGCAGACCTTTCTCGAAGATCCGCAGCAGGCGCAGCGCTTCCGGCAATTGCTGAATCTGAACTGGCAAGAGCCGGCCGAGCGCTTGCTGACCAGCAGTCTCGCCCATGAATTGATCAGCCACACCTTGCTCAGCCAGGTCGGTGCGCGACAGGGCTTGCGCTTGAAGGGCGGACTGGCACCGCACCAGCGCCGACAACTGGTGGAGTTCATCGACAACCAGTTGGCCGAGCCGATCAGCCTCGGGCAACTGGCCGGGCTGTGTGCGCTGTCGGAATATCACTTTGCGCGGATGTTCCGCGTCAGCTTCGGGCTACCGCCGCACCAGTACGTGCTGGCGCGACGCTTGAGCCGAGCGCGGGAATTGTTGCGCGGCACGGCGCTGCCCTTGGGAGAGATTGCACTGGCGTGCGGGTTTGCCAGTGCCAGCCATTTCACTAATCGGTTCAGGCAGGCTTTGGGTGGGACGCCGGGCGAGTATCGGCAGGCTTTTTTGCGTTAGAAGGTCAAAAGATCGCAGCCTTCGGCAGCTCCTACAGGGGAAACGCATTCCAAATGTAGGAGCTGCCGAAGGCTGCGATCTTTTGACGTTGACTCAAAACTCCAGGGTGCTCGACAAGGAAACCTGCCGCGAATCCCCCATCGACACAAAGAAGCGGCTCGCCGAAGAGGTGTAATAAGTGCGATCAAACAGGTTCTTCACGTTCAACTGAAACTTGACCTTCTGCCCCTCAACCGTGGTGTCGTAAGTGGCAAACGCATCCGCCACGGTGTAGCTCGGCAGGTCAAAATCATTCACCGCGTTGCCGGCACGCTCGCCGACGTAGCGCGCACCGGCACCGACACGCAATTGATCACCACCAAACACATTGCCGAAGTCATACACCGCCGACAGCGAGCCGGAATTCTTCGCTACGTTTTGCAGACGCTTGCCTTTGTATTCCGGGTCTTCGGTGACTTCGGCATCGGTGTAGGCATAGCTGCCGATGAGGTTCCAGTGCTCGCTGAGCTGCCCACTCAGGTCAACTTCCAACCCGCGTGAACGCACCTCGCCTGCCGCACTGTAAATCGTTGTCGGGCCTTCGGAATTGGCCACCAGTACGTTGCGTTTCTTGATGTCGAACAACGCGATATTGCCGGTGATGCTGCCGGGCATATCCAGCCGCGCACCCAGCTCCCACGACTTGGCTTCCTCCGGCGCGATGCTACCGTCGAGCACGGTACTGCTGCCGCTCAGCGGGGCGATGGTCGAGTTGGGTTTGAACGATTCGGTGTAGCTGCCGTAGAACGACAGCGCGTCGGTGTAGCGATACACCAGCCCTGCGCGCGGCACCCACTTCTGCCCATTGCTGTCGGTATTGGCCTTGAACGGCACGCCTTTGCCGGCGTACTGGTCGTACTCCTGAAAACGTCCGCCAGCGACCAGAATCCACTGCTCGTTGAGGTGAATCGAATCCTGCAGGAACAGCGAATCGCTGCGCAGCTTATCGGTCTGCGCACTGTCGGGCGCACTCACCGTAGTGCCCATCACTTCGCGGCCATACACAGGGTTGAGATAGCTGAAGGTGCTCAGGCTTTTCTGCCGGATCAGATCCTCGCGGTAGATCTTGCGGTACTCGTCATCGACGCCGAACACCAAGTCATGCTGCATGCCCAGCACATTCACTTTGCCTTCGAGGCTGGCGGTGGTGAACCGATCGGTGCTGATCGCGTTTTGCGTGCCGTCCATGCTGCGGGTCAGTGTGCCTTTGTTGGTGTCGATCGCCGTCACGCGGACTTGGCTGGCGTCATAGGTTTCACGGTTCCAGCTGTAGCCGAAGTGAGCTTTCCAGTCGTCGTTGAGTTCGTGGTCGGCTTCGAAATGGTAGAGGTCCGAGCGCCCTTCCATGTCGTTGAACGGCTCATCGAGACGCTGCTTGCGCGAGATATCCAGCGGATGATTGGTGCGCGGATCGATCAAGGTGCCACGGTCGAAGGGGGTGAGAAATTCGCGGTGCTCGTAGGCGAACAACAGCTTGGTGCGCTCGCCGTACCAGGCCAGCGACGGTGCGATCAGCGTCTCGCGATGGGTGCCAAAGTTGCGCCAGTAATCTTCGTCTTCATGATCGACGACCATGCGATAGGCGAAGCCGGAATCGCCCAGCGCCCCGGTGCTGTCGAAGGCCCCACCGCTGCCATTCTTGCCGTCACCGTAGCTCGAACCGCGTACGGTCACGGCGTTGTACTGGGTCAGTTCCGGCTTCTTGCTGACCAGGTTGACCACACCACCCGGATCCTGAATCCCATAGAGCAACGAGGCCGGGCCCTTGAGCACTTCGACGCGATCCACGGTGGCGTTCATGCCACGGCCCTGCACCAGCGGCATGCCGTCGCGCATGATCGAGCCGTTGCGGTTGTCGCCGAAGCCTCGAGTCATCACCGAGTCCTGGGTACTGCCCAAGGTGTTGCCCTGGGTGATGCCGCTGACATTGGCCAGCGCGTCGTCGAGATTGCGCGGCGCCTGATCGCGAATGACCTGCGCCGGGATGACATTGACCGTCTGCGGAATTTCTTGCAGCGACGCCGATGAGCGCATCACAGAACTGGTTTCCGGTGGCTGATAACTCATCGATTCGTCGCGCGTGGACGTGATGGTGGTGGCGCCGAGAATGAGCGCGCCTGCGGTCGGCATCGGCTCCAGCGCCAACGTGTGACTGTCGGTGCGGCGAAAGCTCAGGCCGGAGTTGCCGAGCAGGCGTTGCAGGGCCTGCTCGGCGCTCATCTGGCCGTTGACTGCCGGAGCATTGAGGCCGTACGGCGCTTCGTCGGTGTAGACCACGCTCTGCCCGGTCACACGGCTGAAGTCGCTCAGGGCCTGCGGCAACGGTTTGGCAGCCAGGGCAAAATTGAATTGCTGTTGCGCCTGACTGCCCACCGCTTCTGCCGCCAGCGCGATACTCATCGGCAGCAATGCCAACGCGGATAAACTCAACGCCGACATGCCCAACCACTGTTTGACCGAACCGGATTTTGCCCTGGACTTCATTGCTCAATGACCTGTGTAGAACCGCAACGGATGCGAATGGCTCGCAGTTTCAGTCACTACACGGATGGGGCTCGGGGTTACCTCACCATAAATCGAAAATAATTTTGAAGATCAAAAGATCGCAGCCTTCGGCAGCTCCTACAGGGGAACGCATTCCAATGTAGGAGCTGCCGAAGGCTGCGATCTTTTGCTGCCTCAGCGCAGAATAATCAGCTGCCCCAACACCCGATGCTGCTCAAACCCCAACACTCCCTGCAACGAATTGAGCACCGCCTGCGGGTCCTTGCTCGGAAAGCTGCCGCTGACCTTGCGCGCCGCCAGCTCATCGTTGAGCAGCACAATCCGTCCCGGGTAATAGCGGCGCAGATCCTCGACGACATCGGCCAGCGTGGTCTTGTAGTAAGTCAGCCAACCCTGACGCCAGCCCAGTTGCGCTTCACTGTCCACGGCATGCAGTTTTTCCGCAGTGCCGTCGGCATAAGCAACTTGCTGGCCGGCCGTGAGAATCTGTTGTTGGCCATGCTCATCCGCCGTCACCGCGACACGTCCGGACAACACCGTCACTTGCGCGCCATGAGGTTGCCGGCGCACTTCGAACTGCGTGCCGAGCACCCGCGCCTCGCCCTGCTCCGCCGCCACCACAAACGGATCGCCGGTGTGAGTGACGCTGAAGAAAGCAGCGCCTCTGATCAATTTCACGCGGCGCTGGCCATGACTGAAATCCACAGCAATCGCGCTGTCGGCATCCAGCGTCACTTGCGACTGATCGGCCAGTGTCACCGTGCGAATTTCCCCTGGTGCCGAGACATGATCGGCGCGCAGATCGTCGAGCCAGCGCTGCGCCTGCCACCCCGTGCCGAGGCTGACCATCAACAGCAGACACGCGGCCATCGCCAGCGCGCCCGACCAACGCAACATCGGCGAACGACGCGGGGCATCCATCGCCCGCAGATAACCTTGCAGCGCGAGCGCATCTTCATCGGCCAGCGTGCGCGCGGGGCTTTCGCTGAGTTCCCAGATCACCTGCGCCTGCGCATACGCTTCGGCATGGGCCGGATCGGCGCGCAGCCATTGGCTGAAGGTCAGTTGATCGCCAGTGGTCGGGCGGTCGTGCAACAGGCTCAGCCAGGCCAGCGCGGCCTGTTCCTGGGCCGGTGTCGGCGTGATCGGGTTTGATGGCTTCACGGTGCTTTCCCTGGCAGACGTGGCGCGGGATCGCGCAGGCTGGCCTTGCAGGCCTCGAGGGCGCGCATCATATGTTTTTCCACGGCACTTTGGGACAGGCCCATGGCCTTGGCGATCTCGGCGTACTTGCGTCCGTGAATGCGATTGAGCAGAAAGATCTGCCGCGTGCGCTCGGGCAAGGCGCGCAACGCGGCTTCGACATGGCGCAGATCGTTGTCGGCTTCGAGGGCGGCCTGGGGTTCGCTGCCATGGCTGTCGGGTTCGTCCGGCTGCCAGCCTTCGTTGACCCGCGTGCGCGTGCCTTCACTGCGCAAATGATCGATGGCGATGTTGCCGGCGCAGCGCAGCAGATAGGTGCTGAGCTCTTCGACCTGCACCAGCGGCCGACGCCAGAAGCGCAAAAACAGATCCTGGACCAGATCCGCCGCCGTCGCCCGACAACCGACGCGCCGGTTCACCAGCGCCTCCATTTGCGCACGCTGGGACAGAAACACCTGGAGAAAATGCGCACGCGCGCCACGCGCTTCATCGTCACGCGATTCCGGCGGCAGACCGATCAGCACTTCAGCACTGCGCCCAGGCGGCGACCGGGCTGGCCAACAGGCTCAACCCGGCCAGGGCCATGGCCAGACGCGGGCGATACGGCAGCAACAGCACCAATGCCAAAGCGCTGAGCATCAGCACCGCGAACCAGTCGACCAGACCGAAACTCCAGCCACTGGCTGCGACCGCTGCCCACAGCGAAAGCGCCAGCAACAGCCATCCCGCCAGCGCCAGACCCTGACGGCGTCGCGTCGACGGTTTGGCGTCGAGCAATTCGGCGTGATGACGTGGCATCGACAGGCACAACGCGGTGAAGCCGGCATAGGTGAGCAACAGGGCCAGCAGCATCAGTTGGCCCCCTGTTCGACTGTGATCGAGCGAGGCGAAGGACTTGCTTTGCGAACGCTGACGCGCTCGCCCGTACGCTGCATCTTGCGCGCAGCCCAGCCGAGAAAAAGCCCCGTCGCCAGACACGTCAGATCAAATCCGGCCAGTGCCCAGTCGCGCTGCATCAGGGTCGCGCCAAGATTCCACGGTGTGGTCAGCGCATTGATCAGCGGCACCGCGATAAACAGCGCGGCGCCGAGCGTCAGCTGTTCGATCCACGCCTTGCGCCCCGGACGCAACACGGCGTGCACCACGCTCAGGCCCCAGGCCATGAAGAACGCATTCACTTCCCAATCGGCCCGCCCTGCCAGACTCACCGGCAGCAGTCGATTGGCCAGAAAGAACACCGCCACCGCCGATACCAGGCCGGCCATGCTGGCGATATTCAGCACCTCGACCAGGCGCAGTTCGAACGGCAGCGCCGCGCTTTTTACGTGCTTGAGCTGCCGCTTACCGAGCCAGATCACCAGCCCGGTGCCGATCATCGCCGTGCCAGCCAGTCCGCAGATGAAATATAGCCAGCGCAACAGAGGCCCGGCGAAATGGCCCATGTGCAAACCGTAAAACGCGCCACCCACCGCCATCGCCATGGGTTGATCGGGGGTACTGCTCAGAAGCTGCCCGGTGACACCGCTGAAGGTCACCGCCCGGCCGAAATCGTGCACCACCCGATCGCCCGCGCGGGACAGCACCACCGTGGCGCTGGCATCGCCCGGATTGCTCACCGACAGCCGCGCGGTATGGCCGCCCGCCCATTGCTCGCTGGCCTTGGCCAGTAGCGGCGCCATGGCGCTCAGCGGTGCGGCGACATCGGCGCGCTCGGGCGTCTTCGAGGCGGGAAAGACTTCGTCGTAGAACTTGCGCACGTCGCTGCCGTAAGAGGCAACGATGCTCGCCGGCATAACCATCGACATGAAAATCACCAGGCTGCTGTAAGTGATCATCAAGTGAAACGGCAGCACCAGCACACCCACGGCGTTATGCCCGTCGAGCCAGGAACGCTGGCCCTTGCGCGGGCGGAAGGTGAAGAAGTCCTTGAAGATTTTCTTGTGGGTGATGATGCCGCTGATCAACGCAACGAACATCACCATTGCGGCGATGGTCGCCAGCCAGCGCCCCCACGGGTAAGGCATCTGCAACTGGAAGTGGAAACGGTAAAAGAACTCGCCGCCCATGCTTTCGCGGCCCTGTACTTCGACTCCGGTTTGAGCATCGAGGGTTCGGGATTCGAAGCGGCCGCGCTCGCCGGGTTTGCCCGGCGCCTGCTGCCAGCGCACCGTCAGGCCGGGGTCGCGGGCATCGGGCAAATCGATCAGCCAGCGCGAGGCGCCGGCGGCGTGTTGTTGCAGATAATCTTGCGCCAGCGCCAGGCTCGCTTCGCTATCAAGCGAATGTGCAGCGATCTCCGGCTGCATCCAGTGGCTGATTTCATCTTTGAAATAAGCGAGCGTGCCGGTGAGAAAAATCGCGAACAGCAACCAGCCGAACACCAGCCCGGCCCAGGTGTGCAGCCATGCCATCGCCTGCCGGAAGCCCTCTTTCATGCCAGCCCCAGACCGCGCGCGGCACCGGAAACGGTGGCGAGAATCACGCTCGGCACCAACAGGCCGACCCACGCCGACCACGCGCTGCGGCAGGCAAAGCACCAGAGCACTGCGGCCAGATAGACCAGAAAGGACACGGTCATGCCAGTGACCACCGCTTCGGCGCGGTTCAGCGGCAGCCACAACGTCAGGGTGACGCTGGCCAGCGCCGCGACCAGATAGCCGCCGAAAATCGCCGCCAGCACTCGCGAAGTGACGGCCAGACGATAGGACATGGGAAGGGTGGCGAGTTTGCCTTTCATGTTTCGACCCTGAAACGAAAAACGTTCGGCCGACAAGCCGAATCTACAGGCGAGCAATATTAATGATAAATATTCTCATACGCAAAAGCATCTGATTGCCGGACACTGTCGTCAGCCTCTACAATGCGAACCGTTCTTGTTCTCTAATGCACGTTCTCTACGCAAGTTTTGCGTCCGGAGTCATTTCGTTGCCGCCCGCCCATCCCGTGGAATCGCTCTACCATGCTCATCACAGCTGGCTCACTGGCTGGTTGCGGCGCAAGCTCGGCTGCCCCGACAGCGCGGCGGATCTGGCTCAGGACACGTTCATCAAGGTGCTGACCGCCCGCGAACCACCGATGATCATCGAACCGCGCGCCTTTCTCACTACGCTGGCCAAGCGCGTGCTGTTCAATCATTACCGGCGCCAGGATGTGGAACGCGCCTACCTCGAGACACTGGCGCAGATGCCTGAGATGGTCGCGCCGTCGGAAGAGCACAAAGCGATCATCCTGCAGACACTGGTCGAACTCGATGAACTGCTCGACGGCTTGCCGCGCCAGGTCAAACGCGCCTTTCTGCTCGCGCAGGTCGATGGTCTGACTTATCCACAGATCGCCGCAGAACTGGGTATTTCGGTGGCCACGGTCAAACGCCATTTGAACAAAGCGGCCATGCGCTGCTATTTCGCCCTGTGAATCGGGTGCCAGATTTCTCCGCGCAAGTCGCCGAACAGGCGGTGCACTGGCTGCTGGAAATGCAGCAGGGCACGCTGACCCCGCGCCAGCAACAGGCCTGGCAACAATGGCTGGATGCACACAGCGAACACCGCCGGGCGTGGGAACACATGCAACGGGTCAACCAGCGTTTGCGCGGCGTTTCGTCGCCGTTGGCCCACGCCGCGTTGAACGGGTCGAAGTCTGGCAGCCGTCGTCAGGCGCTGAAAATGCTGCTGATTCTCGGTGCCGGCTCAGCGGCGACCTGGGGCCTGCGCGAGCACACGCCGTTGCCGTCGCTGCTCGCCGATTACCGCACGCCGGTCGGCCAGCGGCGCAAGATCGGCTTGGGCGGTGCCGATTCGTTACAGCTCAATACCGCCAGCTCGGTTGATGTTGATGGTGCGCAGCGGTTGATTCGTCTGCTCGAGGGCGAAATGCTGTTGAGCGCTGCAAATCCGTTCGAGATACGCACGGCACACGGCGTGCTGAAAAGCCAAGGTGCGCGCCTTAATGTGCGGCAGTTTTTTGATCGCACGCAGATCGCCCTGTTCGAAGGACGAGTCGAACTCATCGCCAGCCAGCGCCCGCCCCTGCTGCTGCCGGTCGCGCGGCAGTTGAGTTTCACTGCCAGCTCCGTCAGCGAACCCAAACCCCTGGACGCCAACAGCGGTGCGTGGACTGACGGCATGCTGGTCGCCGCGCACATGCGTCTGGGCGACTTTCTTGATGAGCTTGGCCGTTATCGGCGCGGGCAGTTGAGGTGCGACAGCCAGGTTGCCGATCTGCTGATTTCCGGGACGTATCCGCTGGATGACAGCGAGCGGATTCTCGACCTGTTGCAGATCAGTCTGCCGGTCAGAGTGAGGCGTTTTACCCGTTATTGGGTGAGCGTCGAAGCGCGGGTTTAGAAAGCAAGATCAAAAGATCGCAGCCTTCGGCGGCTCCTACATTTGGAATGCATTTTTTCTGTAGGAGCTGCCGAAGGCTGCGATCTTTTGATTCTGAAAAAATAAATGAGCCGTTTTTCAGATCTGGCGTGACAGAGAAGGAAAGCCCCCTTGATTCCACCTTCTCAGGATCATCCACATGCAGCCCACCCGTCTTACGCCACTGGCCCGCAGCCTGCGCAATCTTCTGCTCGGCGCCAGCCTGAGTTTCACCGCCCTGCCCGCTGCGCTGGGCGCCGAGACCAAGGTTTATCACATCGCCCCGACGTCGCTGGAAACCGCGCTGAACCAGTTTGGCCGGGAAGCCGGCGTGCTGATTTCCTTTGGCTCGCAAGTCACCAGCGGTGTGCAGAGCCGGGGTCTGGAGGGCAATTACACGACGCAACAAGGCCTCGATGCCCTGCTCGAAGGCACCGGCCTGCAAGCCCGCGCCGAAGGCGACAATGCCTTCAGCCTGCAACCGCTGGCTGACGCGGCGCTGGAGCTGGGCACCTCGACCGTAGTCGGCGACTGGCTCGGCGATGCGGCGCAGATCAATGTCTTCGAACACCCTGGGGCGCGTGATGTGATCCGCCGCGACGAATTCGAACGCCAAGGCGCGACCCAGGCCCGCGATGTGCTCAACCGCATCCCCGGTGTGAATGCGCCGGAGAACAACGGCACCGGCAGCCACGACATGGCGCTGAACTTCGGCATTCGTGGTTTGAATCCACGCCTGGCCGCGCGCTCGACAGTATTGATGGATGGCATCCCGGTGCCGTTCGCGCCGTATGGTCAGCCGCAGTTGTCGTTCGCGCCGATCAGCATGGGCAACATGGATGCGGTGGACGTGGTGCGTGGCGGCGGCGCGGTGCGTTACGGCCCGCAGAACGTCGGCGGCGTGGTCAACTTCGTGACCCGGGCGATTCCCGACGAGCCAACGATCAAGGGTGGTTTCCAGACTGAAACCAGCCCATCGTCGAGCCACGACGGTTTCAAGACCAGCGCCAATCTGCTGGCCGGCGGCACCAACGCCAACGGCCTCGGTGGTGCGCTGTTGTACTCCGGCACCCGTGGCGGTGACTGGCGCGAACACAGCGATACCGAGATCGACGACCTGATCCTCAAGGGCAAATATCAGCTCGACGAGGCCAACAGCTTCAACGCCATGGCCCAGTATTACGAAGGCAAGGCCGACATGCCCGGCGGTCTCAACGCCGCCGATTACGATGCCGATCCGTATCAATCGACGCGGCCGAAAGACCAGTTCTGGGGGCGCCGCACGATGTTCAACTTCGGCTACCGCTACCAGGAAGATCGCCGCGAATTCACCGCCAACACCTTCTTCACCAAAACCCTGCGCAGCGGTTATCTGGATCAGGGCACATTCCTTTCGTTGTCGCCCCGCGAGTATTGGGTACGTGGTCTGGAAACCCGTTTCGCCCAGGGCTTCGATCTCGGTCCGAGCAGCCATGAAGTCGGCGTCGGCTACCGCTACATCAACGAGGCCGGCCACGAACTGCGTTATCGCACGCCGGTCAGCGCCAACGAATACCCGACCACCAGCAGCCGCAACGACCGCGACACTCGCGGTGGTACCGAGGCCAACGCATTCTTCGTCGATGACCGCATCGACATCGGCAAATGGACCATCACCCCGGGCGTGCGCTACGAGATGATCGAGTCGCAACAGACCAACAACCTGACCAACGTCAAATACAAGGGCGACTACAACACCGCGCTGCCGGCGCTGAACGTGCTTTATCACCTCACCGACAGCTGGAACCTATATGCCAACACCGAAGGCTCGTTCGGCAGCGTGCAATACAGCCAGATGCCCAATCGCGTGAGCAGCGGCGAAGTGAAACCGGAAAAGGCCCGCACCTGGGAACTCGGCACGCGCTATGACAACGGTGCCCTGCGCGCGGAAATCGGCGCATTCCTGATCAACTTCGACAACCAGTACGAAAGCAACCAGACCAACGACTCGGTGATCGCTCGCGGCGAAACCCGCCATCAGGGCATCGAGACCAGCGTCAATTACGCGCTGGATGACTTGAGCCCGGCGCTGGCCGGTTTCGATGTCTACGCCAGTTATGCCTATGTCGATGCGACCATTCGCGAAGACGGGCCGAACAAAGGCAACCGCGTGCCGTTTTCCTCCAAGCACAAAGGCACGATTGGCGTCGGTTATACCGAAGGGCCATGGAAGCTGAACCTGGACAGCAGCTTCCAGAGCGACCAGTTCGCCGACAACGCCAACACTTCGAAGGAAAGCGCCGATGGCAGCACCGGCAAGATCCCCGGCTACATGCTGTTCAGCAGCCGCGCCGGGTATGACTTCGGACCGCAACTGTCGGATTTGAATGTGGCGGTGGGCGTGAAGAACATCTTCAACACGCAGTACTTCACACGCTCGTTCGATGACAACAACAAGGGCAAGTACGTGGGTGAGCCGCGTACGGTTTATGTGCAGACTTCGGTGGCGTTCTGACCGCAATCCATTGAAGATCAAAAGCCCCTCACCCTAACCCTCTCCCAGAGGGAGAGGGGACTGACCGAGGTGTATTTACGATTTGCGCTCACCTGCAATATCGAGCCGAACGCTGGACCTGAAAACAACCGGAATCGGCTCCCTCTCCCTCTCCCTCGGGAGAGGGCTGGGGTGAGGGGCTACGGTCTTAAACCCTGCGAGCAATCACCAACACCACAAACAAAAAAACGGGCCTGCATCAGCAGGCCCGTTCTCCTTAGTCACTTGTGAAATCAGCGCATCAACTGTTGATCGCTGCCTGTTCGTTCTCGTCGAATTCTTCCGCCAACAGCTTGTCGTTGGCCTTGCCGGTAAATGGCACTACAGCGGCGCGTGGTTTACCTCGCAGTTTGCCGAACAGATGATCCAGTTTGTGCTCGAGTTTCTCGGCGGCACCGTCGATCGCCTGTTCCAGCGAATCGGCTTTGTGGGTCACGGAAATCGGTTGGTGGCCTTTTGGCCGCGCTTCCAGTTGGCAGCGCAAGTCATGGGGACCTGGTTTCTCGCCGTTCTCGTCGCTCAGGTGGACTTCGACACGGGTCAGGTCTTCTTCATAACGGTCGAGCGTGCTCTCAATAGTTGTACGTACCCACTCCTCCAGTCGCTTACTGCTTTGAATATGGTTATCGCTGTTGACTTGGATTTGCATAGTTCATCCCTTATTTCAGCTAGCTCGCTGGAGGCCTTGAAGTAAATTTCCTGACCTCCTGGTTACAACAATCGGCCCGAGCGGCGAACATTTCAACCCCTGAAAAAAGAAAAATATTCATTCGCAAAAAAAGCCGGACAACCGAGCGAGGCGCTGTTAATGTCGGGAGTTGGTTCGACCCGCTCCGCAGAAAAATCTGCTCACATCTGCTGCTCGTTCAGCGGGTGCAAACTGCGAAAAATCCCCGCCTCCTCCACCAGCCAGTCATGCACAGCGCGCACGCCCGGATGGCTCAACGCCCCCGGTGCATACAGCAGCACATAGCGTTTATGGTTGGGCACCGACAAGCCGAACGGCACGATCAAAGTGCCGCGCTCCAGCTCATCGTTGAGCAACGTGCGCCGGGCAATCGCCACGCCCATGCCAGCGATCGCCGCTTCGATGGTCAGGTGATTGCGATTGAAGGTGTGGCCGCGTCGCACATCGGCGCCTTCGAAGCCGATCGCATTCAAATAGAACTCCCATTCCGCGTACTCGTAACTGCCACGCCAGGCGGTGATGTCGTGCAGCAACGGGAAATGCACCAGATCCGCCGGCCCGTGCAACGGCGGTCGCCCGCGGAGCAGGCTCGGCGCGCACACCGGAAATATCTGCTCGTCGAGCAAGGCTGTGGATAACAATCCTGGGTAACTGCCATCGTTAAGGTCGATGGCCAGATCGAAATCGCCCTCATGCAATGGCACGCTGCTGTCCTCGGCCACCAGGCGCAACTGGATATCCGGAAAGCGTTGCTGCAAGCGCGGCAGGCGCGGAGTCAGCCACTTGCCGAGAAACGACGGGATCGAGCGCAACCGCAGAGTCCCGCTGATCATCCCGGCGTCCAGCCGGCGCAATTCCGCATCGATGCTGCCATAGGCTTCATTGACGGTAATCGCCAGCCGCTGCCCCTGTGCACTCAACTCAACGCCGCGCGCGCGCCGATGAAACAGGCGAAAGCCCAGGCGCTCTTCCAATTGACGAATCTGCTGGCTGACCGCGCCCGGGGTGATGTGCAGCTCTTCGGCACAACGGGTGAACGACAGGTGCCGCGCGGCACAGGCAAACACCTGCAGCCAGACATAGGTCTGGGCATGCAATTGACGACTCATTGTTTAGTCCTGCTAAAGGCTGTCTTAGGAGGTTTCGTTGGTCACCTCGAACCGAGGCAGGCAGTATCGCCGACATTGCGCTTGTCCGACAAAAAATGGCAGCGATTCCTACTCCATTGCTTGTAAGGGTTTAGCATGGCTATCAGTGTTTTCGATCTATTCAAAGTGGGTATCGGCCCGTCCAGTTCCCATACCGTCGGTCCGATGCGTGCAGCGGCGACCTTTGCCCAGGCTCTGGTCGATCAGCATCTGCTCAATGATGTGCGACGCGTGCAGATCCGCCTGTACGGTTCGCTCTCGGCCACCGGCGTTGGCCACGCCACTGACCGCGCAACGGTCATGGGCCTGATGGGCGAGTGGCCGGACAGCATCGATCCTTCGACCATCGATCCACGCATCCAGCAACTGCGCGAAACCGGACAACTGTCCCTCGCCGGTCAACGCTCGATTGCGTTTGACTGGCAGAGCGATCTGCTGCTGCTCGACGAGAGCCTGCCCTACCACCCCAACGCCATGTCGCTGAGCGCCTTTGGCGAGAGCGCCGAGCTGTTCGCGCAAACCTATTACTCGGTGGGCGGCGGCTTCATCGTCGAAGCGGCTGAAGCCGAATCTGGCGTGGCGCCAATCAGCGACGTGGTGTTGCCCTACGATTTTTCCAGCGCCGCCGAACTGCTCGCCCTGTGCAAACAACACAATCTGCGCGTGTCCGAACTGATGATGGCCAACGAGCGCGCCTGGCGCAGCGACGCCGAAATCCGTCAGGGCCTGTTGCACATCTGGTCAGTAATGCGCGAGTGCGTCGAACAAGGTTTGCGCCACGAAGGCATCCTGCCCGGCGGTCTGAAAGTACCGCGTCGCGCGGCAAAACTGCATCGCAGCCTGTTGGAAATCGGCAAACCGAATGTGATCAGCTCGACCCTGTCGGCAATGGAATGGGTCAACCTGTTCGCCCTCGCCGTCAACGAAGAAAACGCAGCCGGCGGGCGCATGGTCACCGCGCCGACCAATGGTGCCGCCGGGATCATTCCGGCGGTTCTGCACTACTACATGAAATTCAATCCGGATGCGTCTGATGATGACGTCGTCGCGTTCTTTCTCGGCGCAGCCGCTGTCGGGATTTTGTGCAAGAAAAACGCCTCCATCTCCGGTGCCGAGGTCGGCTGTCAGGGCGAAGTCGGTTCGGCTTGCGCAATGGCCGCCGCCGGCCTGGCCGACGTCCTTGGTGCGACACCGGAGCAACTGGAGAACGCTGCCGAAATCGGCCTGGAACACAACCTCGGCCTGACCTGCGATCCGGTCGGTGGCCTGGTGCAAGTGCCGTGCATCGAGCGCAATGCCATCGCGGCGGTGAAGGCGATCAACGCCACGCAAATGGCCCTGCGCGGCGACGGCAATCACTTTATTTCCCTCGACCGGGTGATCCGCACCATGCGCGACACCGGGGCCGACATGCACGACAAATACAAGGAAACCTCGCGCGGCGGGCTGGCGGTGAACTGGGTGGAGTGCTGATCGGCCTGACTGCACTGTCAGCGATCATCAGCTCATTCCTGCCCTGAAAACGCGCCACAAAAAACGGCGAGCCCCGAGGCTCGCCGTTTTTTTCGCCGTGTTTATTGTTCGACAATTTTTCCGGCATGCCCCTTGCTACATCACCCTTGAGGCAAACGGACATTGCAAACCTCAGCGAACGAGATGCCAGTGGTCTGGTGTTGCGAACCAAATCGGATCATGGCCGGTCAACAACTGCACGTTCAATCAGGCGGTGACGCATCATGGACAACCCATTTCAAATCATTACCGATGCCTTCGCGCCGGACTATCAGATCAATCTGAGCATTCAGGGCCTGGACGGCAGCATCATGCTGACCCTGTCCAACGCCGGCCGCATCGTGGCCAAACGCATGATCAGTGCCGAACAGCGCAATGATCCCGAGCGTTTGAAGAGGCTGGTGCAAAGCATCCAGTTCGGCATCGCCATCGAACAGGGTCACAGCGCCATGTCGATTCTCGAAGCCATGACCAGCGGCGCCGGGCTGACCCCGCCACCGCCACGGGTCAAAGGCCAGCCCGGCCAGGCGGCGGGCCTTTAAAGCTCGCCCTTCTCCACTTCAGGATGTTCGCTGGAGCCCGTACCGATCTTGCGCTGCGGGTTCTCGATCTTCACCGAAGGGAACTGCGACGAGGCGTAACGCACCACCAGGATCGCAAACGCCAGCAGCAGAATGCCGCCGCACAGGTAGATGATGCCCATGTCCGGCGGGTTGTGGTGCGAGACGTTGGAGATCAGCAGGCGCGTCAGTGCAGTGATCGCCACGTAGATCAGGAAGCGCACCGGCATGTGGTTGGTCTTGAAATAAATCCCGACCATCGCGCCCAGTTCCAGATAGATGAACAGCAACAGAATGTCATCGATCTTGATGTGCCCGACTTCGAGCATCCCGAGAAACTCCATCACCGCCGCCCACGCCGTCACCGCACCGATAGCGAATAGCGCCAGGTAGTGAAAGGTTTCAACGAACAGGTTGCCCAGAGACTCGGCCAGTTGATGCACGTTACGCCGCAGTTTCTCGGCCCAGTTTATTTTCACGATGAGTTTCCTTAGCCCGTTTCGGGCGGATGATGCGTATCGCACGTGACGGTTTTGCGCGCGCGCCTTGTTGCAACGGTTTTCATGCAGGTTCAGGGCCACGCATCATGGCGATCCGCTGCAAATCCCGCGCCGTGGCGTTTGGTCGCAGGCTCGCGGCTTTGCACAATCCCCGTGGTAGCGAGCCTGCTCGCGAACAGCAGCGACACGGCTCACTGACAAACGCCAAATCCGGTCTACATTGAAAAGCCACTACCCATGGCGCAGGGATTCGCTTATCCTTTTCGCTGTATATGGATACAGTAGTCGTCAAGACAACTTAACGTGAAGGCATGTGAGGTGGTGAATGGCCGTCGAAGTGGTATACCGCAGCAGCCGAGATCTGGAGCGCTTGTTCATGGATAAAGCCGAAGCTGATCGTCATGACAAAATGCTCGAACTGGCCGAATATCTGGCCGATGTGCTGCAAAAAGCCGTTCCGTCCCTGACCGAACAGCAAGTGGAAGAAGCCGGGATCTACATGGCGAAGAATCGTGATGTGTTCGCCCGGGCATTCAAGAACCAGCCCGATGCGCTGTCGGAGCTGATCAATGCGCCGGCCGAGCCTGTCGAAAAAGCTGAAGCGGCAGAACCTGACGAGGCGCCGGCGAAGCCCGCCAAAGCAGCGAAAGCGCCGAAGTAATCAGAAAGATCGTCCGATCGCGGCCCGAGCCTTCGGCAGCTACTGCATTACGAGTGCAGGAGCTGCCGAAGGCTGCGATCTTTTGCTTTCAGCGATACAAAACCTTTTCGGCCAACTCATCCGCCACCCGCGCCGGCGAACGTTTTTCCGCCTGCGCGTGAGCGAAGACCTCCGTGAGCCGCGAACTGATTTTCGACAGATGAGCCGTAATCGTCGGCAACTCCTCGCCACGATGTTTAAGCGAAACGTAAATAAGCCCGCCGGCATTGATCACATAATCCGGCGCGTAAAGAATCCCACGCCGTTCCAGTTGATCCGCCACATCCAGATGGGAAAGTTGATTGTTCGCCGAACCGGCCACAGCGGAACAGCGCAGTTGCGACACCGAGTGACTGTTGAGCACACCGCCCAACCCACAAGGCGCGAGAATGTCGCACGGCGTGCTGAGCAATGCGTCGTTGGCAATCGGATGGGCATTGAGTTGCTCCATCGCCAGTTGCACCTTGCCGTGGTCGATGTCACTGACCAGCAACTCGGCGCCGGCCGCGTGCAGTTGCTCGGCCAGTGCATAACCGACGTTGCCAAGCCCCTGAATCGCGATGCGCAAACCTTCGAGGTTGTCGCTGCCCAGACGCGCCATCGCCGTGGCGCGAATGCCGGTGAACACGCCCATGGCCGCGTGCGGTGCCGGGTCGCCTGCCGAGGTGGTGCTGGTGACATGCCGCGTCTGCTGGGCAATGCAGTCCATGTCCGCCACTGAAGTGCCGCTGTCGATGGCGGTGATGTAGCGACCGTCGAGCTGCTCGATGCAACGGCCGAAAGCCTCGAACAACGCGGCGCGATTCTCGACATGGGCCGGGCGCACGATCACCGCCACCCCGCCGCCCTGCGCAAGGCCGGCGAGCGCCGCTTTGTAGCTCATGTTTTGCGCCAGGCGAATGGCGTCCTCGACCGCAGATTCGTCGTTGGGATAGGCAAGATAACGGCAGCCGCCCAGGGCTGGCCCCAGGCGACTGTCATGAATGGCAATGACCGCCTTCAACCCGGTGACCGGGTCCACGCTCAAGTGCAGCGATTCCAGGCGAGTGCTTTGCATGAGAGCGAACATCGACAGGCTCCCGAATCACTTCTTGTAGAACGCCAGTATAGGCTTGCCCCTGAAAATTGCTGGCGCGCACCGGCATGAGCCGCCGAGCGGACAATGTTGCGCCGCTATAACTCGCGCTCAACGCGCCCGGCACTGGACGAACAACCCGGACGGGGCTAAAACGAGGCATTGGAGGGAGATTCAGATGAGTGCGCGCCAACGCTTTTTCGAATGCCTGCATCGTTCACCGCCGGCGCTGCTGGAAGCTGCGCTGTGGATAAGTGCCGAGCACGACAAAACCCTCGAGCCCGAGGCATGGTTGCGCACCTTCAAGGATCTGCAACTACGCGTCAGCTATGGGCTGCCGATGCTGCCGGTCAGCGAACTGGCGCAACCGCTGTTGCGGCGCATGGTCGATCTCGGTTTCGCACAGGATGATTTCCTGCCGCTGCGCCCGCAGGCGGCGCTGCTGCACCGCGTGTTGCACACCCAGCGCGGTCAGCCGCTGGCATTGGCGTTGATCGCACTGGAACTGGCGCATGGCCTCGAGATTCCTTTGGTCGGGGTCAACTTCCCCGGGCATTTCCTGTTGCGGGTACCCGGCGCCGACCACTTGCTCGACCCTTGCGGCGGTCGACGCTTGTATCCCAACGACTGTCGCGAACTGTTGCAACGCCAATACGGGCCGAACATGCAGCTCAGCGCCGAGCATCTGCTGACGGCCACGCCAGTGCAGATGCTGCAGCGTCTGTCACGCAACCTGCGCCAATTGCATCTGACCCACGACGATCACATCGCCGCGCTGATCGACGCAGAACGAGTGCTCGAACTGGGTGATGCGAAGGCCTCTGATTACATGGCCCGGGCCAGTCTGTATCAACGGCTGGATTGCCCGAACGCTGAGCGCTTCGATCTGGAGCATGCGTTATTGCTCAGCGAAGACCCGATCCAGCGCCTGCGCCTGACCGAACGCCTCGGCCATCTGCCGCCCAACTCCGTCGTGCATTGACCGCTTTTTGCAGGTTTGCCCCCATCCTTGAGGCCCACACAAACCTGTGTTGATCGTTCCCACGCTCCGCGTGGGAATGCCGCCCCGGACGCTCTGCGTCCAATGTGACGCAGAGCGTCACGAGATGCATTCCCACGCAGAGCGTGGGAACGATCATTTAGGGGTATCTGGTTGGTTGGCGGGATGGGCCTTGATGAACGCTGGATGTTCCAAAGCGAGCGCAGCAACGCGGCGGATTTTCGGGTAAGCCTCCAGCGAAACATTGAAGCGTTCTGCGGCATACAACTGCGGAATCAGATACACATCCGCCATACACGGCCATTCGCCAAAACAGAAACCGCTGTCGCCGATCAACTGCTCCACCGTTGCCAGCCCTTGGCTGATCCAATGGCTGATCCACTCCACCACTTGCGCCTCATTCTGCCCCGCCTGGCGCAGGCGATTGAGCACGCTGACGTTGTGCAGTGGATGCACATCGCAGCCGATCACCGCCGCGACACCGCGCACCTGCGCGCGCGTCAGCAGATCATCCGGCAGCAGCGGCACCTGTGGATAACGCTCCTCCAGATACTCGATGATCGCCGGCGATTGAATCAGCAGCGCACCGTCATCGGTGCGCAAGGTTGGCACCCGGCCCTGGGGATTGAGCGCCAGATACGCCGCTTGCCGATGTTCACCACCCGACGGTGCGATCAGGTTGACCGGCAGCGCCTGGTAATCAAGTCCCTTCAACGCCAGCGCGATTCGCACCCGGTACGATGAAGTGGAACGGTAATAGCCATAGAGATCCATAAGCCGCTCCTGTCAGCGTGCAGCGATCACGGTGCCGCGACATTCGCCGAAGCCGATCGAGGCAAAACCTTCGCGGGCACAGCGGGCACGCAGGATGATTTCGTCACCGTCCTCAAGGAACTTGCGCACTTCGCCGGAAGCCAGTTCGATCGGTTTCTTACCGCCCTCAGTGATTTCCAAAAGGCTACCGAACTGGCCGTTTTCCGGGCCGGACAAGGTGCCCGAACCGAACAGGTCACCGGCCTGCAACTGGCAGCCGTTGACGCTGTGGTGCGCGACCATTTGCGCCACGGTCCAGTACATGTAGCGGGTGTTGCTCAGGGTCAGGCGATGGGCGGGCAGGTTCTGCTCGCGCATGGCTTCGGTACGCAGCAGCACTTCCAGTTCGATGTCGAAGGCGCCGCCGTCCTGATCACGCTTGTCGAGCAGATACGGCAGCGGCTGCGGATCACCGTCGGGGCGCGCCGGTTGTGCCGTGCGGAACGGCTCAAGCGCTTCGGCCGTCACCACCCAGGGCGAAACACTGGTGATGAAACTCTTCGACAGAAACGGCCCGAGTGGCTGGTATTCCCAGGCCTGGATATCCCGTGCCGACCAGTCGTTGAGCAGGCAGAAACCGGCGATGTGCTCGGCAGCGTCACCGATGGCAATCGGCTCGCCCATCTCATTGCCCTGGCCGATCCAGATGCCCAGCTCCAGTTCGTAATCCAGCCGCGCACACGGGCCGAAGACCGGTTCGGTCTGGCCGGCCGGCAGCGTCTGGCCTTTCGGCCGACGCACGTCGGTGCCGGACGCTCGCACCGTGGAAGCGCGACCGTGATAACCGATCGGCACGTGCTTGTAGTTCGGCAGCAGCGGGTTATCCGGACGGAACAGTTTGCCGACGTTCTGCGCATGCTCTATGCCGACGTAGAAGTCGGTGTAATCGCTGATTCGCGCCGGCAGGTGCATCTGGCAATCGGCAGCCAGTGGCAAGACTTTCGCGCCTTGCGCTTCGATGCTGCCACGCAGCGTGCTGCCTTCACTGAACAGTTCGATCAGCCGTTCGCGCAGGGCAACCCGCGCCTCACGGCCAAGTTCGAAGAACGCGTTCAACTGCCCGCCGTGCATGGCTTCCACCGCACTGCGTGCGACGCCGTCGAACAGCCCGGCCTCAAGCGCCACCTGCAAATCGAAAATGTGCTCGCCGATCGCCACGCCCGCGCGCGGACTGCAATCGTTGAGACTGAACACGCCCAGCGGCAGATTCTGTAACGGAAAATCACTGTGACCGTTGGCCGAAGCGACCCAGCTGCGGGTGATGGAATTCTGTGTCATGGGTTATCTCCGGGTCGGGTCGAACGTGGCGGGCAGCGAGGCCCAGCAAGCGTCATAACTGGATTGCAATTGAGGGCAGTCGAGGGCGAAACGGCTTGGGCGCAGCACCTGGCTGGTCTCGAACATGAAGGCCATGGTGTTATCGATTTTTGCAGGTGCAAGCTCGGCGTTGATCGCCCTGGTGCAGGTCTCGCCGTCGGGGCCGTGGGCGCTCATGCAGCTGTGCAACGAAGCGCCGCCGGGCACGAAGCCTTCAGCCTTGGCGTCGTATTCGCCCTGGATCAGGCCCATGAATTCGTTCATCAGGTTGCGATGGAACCACGGCGGCCGGAAGGTCTTTTCGGCGACCATCCAGCGCGGCGGGAAGATCACGAAATCGAGGTTGGCCAGACCGTGCACGCTGGTCGGCGAGGTCAGTACGGTGAAGATCGAAGGATCCGGATGATCGAAACTCACCGTGCCAATGGTGTTGAAACGGCGCAGGTCGTATTTGTACGGCACGTTGTTACCGTGCCAGGCGACCACATTGAGCGGCGAATGATTGAGTTCGGTGGCCCACAACTGGCCAAGGAATTTCTGCACCAGAGTAGTCGGTTGCTGCAGGTTTTCGTAGGCAGCGACCGGAGTGAGGAAATCCCGGGGATTGGCCAGACCGTTGCTGCCGATCGGCCCCAGATCCGGCAGGCGCAGCGGCGCGCCATGGTTCTCGGCGAGGTAGCCGCGTGCCTGTGGATCGAGCAGTTCGACGCGAAATTTCAGGCCACGCGGCAGCACGACGATTTCCAGCGGCGCCGCTTCGAGTACGCCCAGTTCGGTGGCGATACGCAGGCGACCGAGTTGCGGCACCAGCAGCATTTCACCGTCAGCGTTGAAGAACACCCGCTCCATCGAACGGTTGGCGGTGTAGTTATAAATGCTGATGCCGGACGGTTTCTCGGCGCCGGCGTTGGCCGCCATGCTGACCAGGCCATCGATGAAATCCGTCGGTTCGGTCGGCAGCTCCAGTGGATTCCAGCGCAGGCGATTGGGCGTCACTTCACCCAACGGTCCGCCGGCCAGTTGCCGTTCCAGTTTGACGAACGCCGGGTGGTTGGCCGATGGCTGAATCCGGTACATCCAGGTGCGGCGCGCTTCACAGCGCGGCATGGTGAACGCGGTGCCGGAGAACAGTTCGGTATACAGGCCGTACGGGGCTTTTTGCGGGGAATTCTGGCCAACGGGCAGCGCGCCGGGCAACGCTTCGGTGCTGAATTCGTTGCCGAAGCCGGACTGGTAAACCAGGTCCTGCGCGGTTGAATCGAGGTTCATGGAGCCTCCTGAACAGGGAGTCGGCAATGGCCCATCGCTCTGGCTCAGAGGTCTCGGCACGCCGGGGTTGTTATTATCGTAATCTGATTACGCATAACGTAATTTGCTCGCTATCCAGCGTCAAGCTATAAAGACGCCCATTCGAACCGGAACCGCCAGCCCCATGGAAAAAACCAGCGACAGCAACGGCAAACAGAAAGTCCGCTCCGCCGAGGTCGGCACCGACATCCTCAAGGCTTTGGCCGAGTTGTCACCGTCGACTTCGCTGTCGCGTCTGGCCGAACACGTGCAGATGCCGGCGAGCAAGGTGCATCGCTATCTGCAGGCGTTGATTGCTTCGGGATTTGCCGAACAGAACGCCGCCACCAACCATTACGGCCTCGGTCGCGAAGCGCTGCGGGTGGGCCTGGCCGCACTCAACAGCATGGACGTGCTGAAGGTCGCCGCCCTGCCGCTGTCCGAGTTGCGCGACGAACTCAACGAAACCTGCTTTCTCGCGGTGTGGGGCAATCAGGGCGCAACCGTGGTGCATATCGAACCGGCGGTGCGCGCGGTGACGGTGGTGACGCAATTGGGTTCGGTGCTGCCGCTGCTCAGCTCGTCCACCGGGCTGGTGTTCAGCGCTTACCTGCCGCACCGGGAAACCGATGAATTGCGCGAGCAGGAAATCGCTGTCGCGGAGCATCCGCTCAAGGATGAGACAGCCTATGCAGCGCTGTGTGAACAGATCCGCGAACGCGGTCTGCATCACGTGCATGGTTTGTTGATGCCGGGTGTGGATGCGCTTTCTGCGCCAGTATTCAACGCGGTCGGGCAGATCGCTGCGGTGCTGACCATCGTCGGCCCGACCTCGCTGTTCCACGCCGACGAAAACGGCCCGGCGGCGCAGCGGTTGTTGGCTGCGACGCGGGCCGTGAGTTGGCGCATGGGTTACGAAAGTTAAGTAATGCTTATGTGCGCTCGAAACGACTCAACGCACCGTGGTCTTGCTCAATGCGCTGTCACCCTCTTGCATCAGTGACTTGAAGAAACCGATCAGCTGATCGGCGGGGTCTTCATGGCCGGTGTAATACGTTACGAGTTCCGCGACCGTGCGGGCGTCTTCAAACAGACTTAGAAACGAGCGTTGCGCACGGGTAAGTTCTTTAACCGGCGCCCCCGCCGCTGCAGCCTGACCCAATGTCAGCAGTCCGCTCAATACATCCTGCACATGCCCCAGCGCGGCCGAATAATCACCCCGTCGGTGCGACTGCGACGCGTCGTAGATGCTTTTCATCACCTGCACAGCCACCACCACAGTGCCTACGGGTGGCACCACCAGGCTGACGATGTTCGCGGCCTTCAACAGGTTTTCATAAACCAGGGCGGCAATTATTTCATTGAGACTGGTGGTCCGTTCGTCGATGTCACTCAATACACGGCGCACGCGCTCGTCGTGGAAAGTGAACAGATCGGGCAGTAACGAACGCTGCTGCGTGCGAATGACCGGTCGGGTATCAACCGTTGCGACCAGATTATCGAAGTAATCATTGATCACTTTCTGGTCAATCAGCAGTATCCGCTCGCTGTAGTAGGTCCTGAACGGGCCTTTTCGAAAACGAATCGAAGGAATGAACTCGGCGATCGGCCGGAAGCTGACTTGATCCGGCGCGTCAGGCGTATAGAGCAAGTCGAAGAAACCTGACGATAACTTCAGTCGAAAAATATAAACGCCACCCACTGTACGGTCCCCGGCAGCTGTCAGACCCAGCGTGCCGATGTTGAATTTATACAGCCCGATGTCGCCTTCGGAGACGCTATTGACGATTGATGGATAGCCGCCCCCTTCTTTCAGATTGTCGATAACCCGTTGGACAGCAGAGAAAGATTCAGTGGTTAATCTGCCGTTGGTAAAGTCGGCAAATGCATTACGGTACATCTCACAGCGGATTTTCCGGGCGTGTACAGCGCGTTTGAATGAGTAATCAGGATGCGCCTTGTTCTGATATTGCTCTTTCAGCATCGCGGTATATCTGTCGCCGGGACGGAATGTTTTCGACAGCGAGGAAAGGTCGCGGATATCCAGTTTTTCAACGATGGGATGGCCGTTGACCAAATAGTATTTCGGGCTGAATTTCGTTTCGTAGGCCGGATGCGCCGCTTCAAAAGCGAGTCCTTCAAGCAAAACGTCGGTAACGCTCTTACGAAAGTCTTCGGTTTGCACAATGATCTGGTCGGGATTGACCGAAACGTAACTGCCACGCGAACGCAAAATGTCTTCGATCTGAGCTTTCACCGAGTCATAAGTGAATTGCTCGAATGTCGGAAAACCATTGTCTCGCGCATCAACCATGGACAGTGCCTTGAATTCGGTGCTCAGACGCGAATAGCGCTTGCGGCCCTCGAAGCCAAGCGCCCGATAACCGGCCGGTGCAATGGCCTTGTGCAGGGCAACTTCGGCGCGGTAGGCGACATTCGCGTAGTCCGCCAACGGTGCTTTGGCGTTCAGATAAAAATCGACCGGCCGGCTATCAATCGTGTAGCGGTAGCTCAGTTGAGTGCCAGCGCTGCCAAGCAACTCACCCGCCTCTTGCAGGTAGTCGGGATGGATCATCAATGCGGCGTATTCACGATCCGCCGACAATGCCGACTCCAGCCAGCGGTTCGCGGCGTAGATATCGGGAAATTTCTGCAGTTCGAATTGTCCTCCAGCTGTTTTGACCAGCATCAGCGACGGCACGTATTCTTTGGCCGAAATCATCAGAACGTCTTTCAGCGCTGGCGCTTGCAGTCTGATTTTCAACCCCTGAATAGTCACCGCAGGATCATTGGCCATGGCCCGCGCGATGATATTGGCATCAGTGGAATCCAGTTTCCCGGAGTGACGAGCAACAAAAGCCGCGAACTCCATCTGACTGCAGAGATAGTTGCGATAAGCCTCCTGGTAAGCCACCGAGGGCGAGTATGCAAGACTGCCGGTAAATTCCAGTCGCAGGTTACGATTTTCCAGCCACTGTTCAAGCGCTACTGCCGTCAGCCGACTTCCGGCGGGAGCGCCGATGATAGTCAGAGCCGCTTTATAACCAGTGTCGTGCAGCCCGAAAACAATAAACTCCGTCAGCGTCCGGGTTTCTTCCTGTTCGATAGTACGCCCGGCAATTTGCAGACTGTACGAGCTATGGACACTTATCGATTCCGGATCCAGTTGTTCACCAAGTACTCTGTCCGCCCATTCGGTGAATGTGCGCACTACATAATCCTTGAATGAAAAACATGCATTGAAGGTGTTTGAGTAGACAGCCTGGTATTGATCCCGCGACTCTTCAAGCTCGCTATAGCGCTGTTGCATATCGCTACCAGCGGCATGCAGCCATAGCGGCCAATCGGTGCGTTTCAATGCAGCCCAAAGCAGATAGAAGCGGGTTTCGATGCCGTAACGCAGCACATGCAGGCCTTGATTGTCCTGCAGCATGGACGTCAGCGGTTTTGCCAGTTGTTCCTGGCCGCCGATCAAGAGTGAAACACTTTCAAGCTGACCTTTGAGGTGAGCCTCGGCACAAAATGCATGAGGACTTTGCGCGGCTTTCAGATACCTGATCTGGTCTCCACCCAGGGACAGTCGCTGCTGAAGTTTGCTATGCAGATCGATATTTTTTTCAAAAAATTCAAAGCCGTTTTCCGGCGTATGCAGGAGATAAGAGGTTGACTCATTCACCAGCGGCATTTCTGCACCCGCACGCTCGGCGTTGTCCAGAACGAAACAAGGCTGAAGCGACAGCAGGTAATCCTGTTCAGGTTGCAGCCTGACTTCAAACGCTGCGCGACCGCCATCTGCTTCAAGCAGATGAGCGAATCGCTCGCCCAACCAGGCGTCAAAATTGTTGGCCATGACCGACAGCGAAAGCTCTGCACTGGTGACCACGGCGCAGGCTTCGATGAAAGTCTGCTTATTGGACAACGGTGCCGTGTCCGGTCGCATGGACCAGGCTGGCGCCGCCCAGAACTTTGCGATCTCGGTTTGCAATGTCTTTTGCAACCCGGTGGTCACCGCAGCAATCAGATCCTCGACAATAAGGACATTGAGAGCACTGACCTTGAACTGCTCATTCCGGGTGTCCGGCAGAGAATAAACCCCATCACCGCCCATTATGTAAGCGGGGCTGACATTATTATCAAGACAATGAACAGTCACTTCCCAAAGAGTGCCAGAAGGACGACTTCCATTATCGGGAAAAGCCGAGTCCGTATTGATATAAACCTTGTCAATATCGATTGTCTTGCCCAAACGCTTCAATTCACTGCCAAGCATGCTGCGAAGAATATCCAGCACCCTCGGCATGGCGTCGACGATCTTGAATAGATCTTCCTTTGCCTGGATTGCCTTTTCCCACTCTTCAGGCCAGGTAACTTGCTCACCCAAAGAACCACGCATCAGACTTTTATATAACTTGACCACATCTTTTCCTTACTTGACTATCCAGAGCTGCGAACACAGCCGCTGTAGATAGTTGCAAGGTAGTTTCTTTTCCAGGCAACTTGAAGGGCGAACAATTTACAAAACATGCCAACAAACACATGCAATCTTTTGTACTGCAAAACTTCTCAACCTAAATCAGTATCCCCATCAACTTTGCTTTTGCCACCGCTTGAGTTCTACGCTCCACACCCAACTTTCCGTTAATACGTCGCGCATGGGTTTTTACTGTATGCAATGAAATAAACAGTTGTTCGGCAACCTGCTGATTCGAAGCACCCTGAGCAATCAATGTCAGCACTTCGCGCTCGCGTCGACTGAGGCCCGGGGCATGATCAGCGTTATCGCTCAGCCAGACAGGAATCTGCTTGCCAGACGCCGTGCCGGCGCTGCCTCGGCGTAATTCCCACTCGCGCATGGCTTGCTGCAACCGGCAGCGCTCCGCCAGCATTGCGGCTCGCTGGAAAGCTTGCTGCGCCGCCACCGTGTCACCGTGCAATTCGGCCAACTGGGCGAAGGCCAGCAGCAACTCCGTTTCCGCCGCCAACATGCCTTTGGCCTGAGCGCGTTTCAGCAATCGTTCAATGGTGGGCAGAGCGGTTTCGTCAGGGATCGATTGCGCATTCGCGCAGGCCAGCAGGTATTCGATGCGAATAATCAGTTCGAACGTCGCGGGTGGCGCCTGCAATGCAGAAGGTCCCCGGTAATGCCGTAACAGTCGGCTCAACGCTTCTTGGACAAGATGCGGTCGGCCCTGCTGCAACCAGAACTGGCTGCTGACCTGCAACACAACACCGCGATAGACCGTATCGGGAATCTGCCGCTGCTGCATGACCCTTTCGGCGTCGCGCAGGCGCTCGAAAGCGCAGGCATAATCGCCGCGATTGCCGGCCAGTTGCGCCTGCCCGAGGTAGCCGTACAAGACTCGTTTGTCTGCACTGCGCAGGCAATCTTCAAGACCCTGGCTGAACAACTGCGCAGCCTGCTCTTCAAGGCCCATGCACAGCGCCAGTCGTCCGCGTCGCAGGGCGATGCGGCCGAGCAGCGGCGTGGGCACCATGCTGCGCTGACGCAGCAAGTGCTCGATCTCCACCAGCAGGCTTTCCGCACGCAAAGGCGCGCCTCGCTGCTCGAGCCATTGCGCATGGTCAAGCTCAAGCAAGCCTTCGAACAGCAACGAGCCGTGAGCCCGCGCCAGGCACAGCGCCTCGCGGTTGAGGGCATGGGCCTGATCGAGCTCACCGCACAGCAACGCCTGCTGGGTCAGTCCCGACAAGCACATCACACGGGCCTGCCAGGCATCGTCAGCCAGTGCGGACAACGCCTCCTGAAAGCAGGCGCGTGCCGGCTCCATTTGCCCTTGCAGGTGAAACAGCCATCCCTGTTGCGCCTGCCAGCGGGCCAGCAGCTGCTGCTCCAGTTGCGCTGTCGGTTGCGGCATGAAGCGGCCGAGATGAGCCAGGCATTGCCCGGCCTGTTCGAACCGGCCGGCAAACAATAAGGCGCCCGTGACCAGCACGATCAGCTGGGGTGTCATCAGGGTCAGCTGCTGGCTTTGCTGCTCGTGCAAACGCAACAGCAGGACGACCGTCTGGTCTTCGAACAAGTCTTCGAAGCTGAAATGCTGCAACAGGCTGACGGCAGTTTCGTATTCCTCGGCCAACAACGCTTGTTCGAACGCCGCTCGCCAATCCTGCGTCGCGCTGAACCACTGACAGGCGCGCCGGTGCCAGGAACGCGCGCACGGCCAATGCGACTCCTGGATGATTCGCGACAGCGGGCGGAACACCTGGAGCCAGTCAGCGGACGCTTGCCAAGGCTCGATGAAGCAGCCCAGCACTTGCAGATCACGCAGCAACTGAGCGCCCTCGCCAGGGCCGAACAAATGCTCGCATAACGGCGCGTTGAACCGTGGCAGATGAGCCAGCACACGCCATGCCTCGTCCTGCTCCGGGGTCAGGTTGCTGAAGAGTTCGTGCTGCAGATAATCGAGCAGAGTGTCGACACGCTGCTGCGGCTGCAGGTTTTGCGACCAATCGCACTTTTGCAGGAGCGCCATGCGCGCCCCCGCGCACCAGCCGCCGGTACGCTGGATGATACGGGCAGCGACACGCTCGGCCTGGTCTGGCGGCAAATGGTGCAACACCGATACCACTTCATCGTGAGTCAGCGCCAGGCTGGCGCTTTCGAATTCGTAGAGTTCGTCATCGAGCAACAGCCGCGGCCAGTTGCACTGCGGCCGGCGCCGAGTGCTGACCCACCAGGTGAGCGCCGGGCTGCTGACCGCCAGCAGGCGATCCAGCAGCGCATCCACAGCCGGATCCGGCAGACGACTGTAATCGTCGATGAACAGCGACGTCGGCCTCGACCAATGAGCCAGCTCCGCCATCAGTTGCGTATCGTCAAGGCCTTCGACCAGCCCGAGCGCCCGCGTCAGACGCTGGCAAAATTCTTCGCTGCTGAGCGCCGCGCCCGCCAGCGGCAGCCAGATGGCCTCGCACTCTGCACGCACCTGAAGAAGACATTCGGTGAGCAGTGCGGTTTTGCCACTGCCCGCGGGCGCGCACAACAGCTTCACCCGCGCGCTGGATGCCAGCAAAGGTGCGCTCAAACGGCTGCGAGGTTGATGATGCGAAGAAAGCCTGGGCAAAAATCCGGGTCGATCCAGGCACGGGGTCATGGCGGTCATCGGGTGAGCCTTCTTATCGTTGTGCGCTCACCCTAGCCCTCTCCCGCGCCCTTGTTGACAAGTATTCAGCACGCTGATTGATGGCCATAAAAAAGGCGACCGTGCGGTCGCCTTTTGTCCAGCGGTACAGCAGACCCGTTACCGTACGCCCTCGGCGCGCAGAGCCGACGGGGTGTAATCGGCGGCCTTGGCTTCAAAGCCGAATTCGAAGCTGTGCTTTTCTTCGTTCTTCATGCCCAACGCAATGTAGCGGCCGGCAATGATGTCGTAGAGCGCTTCCAGCGTGTAAGCCTGGGCCTGATGATCGTAGTAGTACTGCGCGTGACCTTCGGCGACGCGCCACAGTTGCCCGCGACCGTCGTAGTGATCGGCCAGTGCCACTTGCCAGCTGTCCTCGTCGATGTACATGTGGCGCTTGGCGTAGATGTGCCGCTCGTTCGGTTTCACCGTGCCGATCACTTCCCAGACGCGGTGCAGTTCGTAACGGGTCAGGTCCTGATTGATGTGCCCGGCCTTGACGATGTCGTCGTACTTGAGCTTCGGCGAGTCGAGCTTGTAGCTGTTGTAGGGAATGTACATTTCCTTCTTGCCGACAAGTTTCCAGTCATAGCGATCCGGCGCGCCGGAGAACATGTCGAAGTTGTCCGAAGTCCTCAGGCCATCGGCCGCTGTACCCGGGCCGTCATAGGCCACTTGCGGTGCGCGACGTACGCGGCGTTGACCGGCGTTATAGATCCACGCCAGACGCGGTTCCTTCACCTGATCGAGAGTTTCATGCACCAGCAGCACGTTACCGGCCAACCGCGCCGGGGCGGTCACCGATTGCTTGAAGAAGGTCAGCACATTGGCGGCTTTATCCGGGTCGATGTCTTTCATCAATTGCGGCACGGCGATCTCTTCTTCGAAGCGGATCGGCGTGTAGCTGCCGTTGGTCTGCGGCGTGACCTGGGTGATGATCCGCCGCAGATTGCCACCGTGGTAGCGGGTGATGTGGTTCCACAACACCTCGACGCCGTTCTTCGGAATCGGGAAGGCGTAGTAGCGATTGCCGGTGAAATTGGCCAGGCCGTTGCCATCGTTGATCGCGTTGACGTTGAGCGCGCTGCGCTTGGCCGACTCGTAGATTTCCGCTGGCGCCCCCACGGTGCGGTGGGTCGGGTAGACCGGGATCTTGTAGGTTTCCGGGTAGCGTTTGAACATCGCCACCTGGCCATCGGAGAGCTTGCTTTTGTATTGCTCGACGTTCGCGGCGGTGATGGTGAACAACGGTTTTTCGTTGGCAAACGGGTCGGCGAGGAAGCCCTTGCTGTCCACCGCACCGGCGTTTTTCGGGATGCCGCCGGTCCAGGCCGGAATCGATCCGTCGGCATTGCCGGCCTTCTCGGCGCCGAGCGGGGTCAGGCTGGTGCCGAGTTTGTTCGCCTCATCCGGCGACACCGCCGCCATCACGTTGGCGGCCAGCAGACTCAAGGCCAGCACGCCACATTGCAGAATCGTTTTGCGCATTGCAGTCATCCTTCTCGGGCAGATCAGAAGTTCACGCCGAAGCTCAAGGCCACGAAGTCACGGTCTTCGAGGACGTTGTAGTCGCCACCGAAAAAGTCGGTGTAACTCAGGCTTGCGGTGTAGGTGTTGCGGTAGTCGGCATCGACGCCGAAGCTGATGGCTTTCGCACCTTCGTTGAACAGACCGTTGGGGCCGTAACCGGCGACGTCATGGGACCACGACAGGTTGGGCTTGAGGTTGATCCCGCCGATGACGTTGGCGTAATCGAGAATCGCCCGGGCGCGATAGCCCCACGAAGTCGAGGTGACGAAGCCGTCGGTATCGCCGCCGAAACCATACTGGCCGTACACCGAATCACGGCCGTAACGCAGCTCACTGCGGGACTCCAGACCACCGACATGCACCACCGCCGCTTCACCGACTACGGTCAGGCGTTCGGCGCCGAGCACCTGATCGAAGAAGTGCGTGAGGGTGCTCTGGATCTGCGTGACTTCCTTGCGCCGGTAGCCTTTGTTGTCCGCACCCGGCGAAGTAGCGAGTGGCGATGCGGTGCCGCCGGCAATCGGGTTGACCAGCGCCAGGGTCAGGTCGTTGGTGTTGACCTGCACCGGCGCGTTCGGCCGATAGCTGACCTCACCGGTCCACGCGGTGCCGGTGGGCAGCGTGGTGGAAAAACTCGCGCCGTACAGGCGAATGTCTTCCGGGTATTCGAGGTAGTACTGACCGCGCCCGAGCATCACGCTTTGCGCCAGCCCCGCACCGCTGCCAGGCGCGAGGCCGTTGGCAATGCCGACCATGCCTGGCAATGCCGCCAGTGTCGACAGCCCCGCCGTGGTGGTGCCGACCGTCGGCGTACGGCTGTGGTAGTTCATGAAGTAGAGGCCGTACTCGGTGTCTTCGCCGAGCCAGCGCAGCGCCGTGCCCCACTGCCCGGAATCGCGCGCATCGCGATCACCGCCACGGGGGATCACCACGCCCTCGCGGGTGACCTGAATGCCTTGGCCGAACGCGGTGGTCAGCGGCACCAGTGGCGCCACCGCTGGGCTGCCGACGGTGTAGCCGTTGTTGCAACCGTCCGCCGCGACGTCGACGCCAAAGAAGGTGCCGCAGTTGTCGAGAACGGTCTGGTCCCACTCCAGTTGGTAGAAGCCTTCGACCGAAAGTTTGTCGGTCAGGCTCTGCGAACCGAACAGCATGTTCACCGGAATCAGGCCTTCCTTGATCTCGGCACCGGGACGGCGGAATGCCGAGACGTCGACCGGGTTGATGCTGTTGATCGAGTTGCCGATGAAGGTACTTTCGCCCCAGCTCACCACCTGCTTGCCGGCCCGCACGGTGCCCGGCAGATCGGCGATGGCATAGTTGTGATAGACGAAGGCATCGAGGATCTGCGCGCCGGAAGACTTGGCGCCTTCCTTGCGGCCGCTGTCGCTGATCTGTTTGAACTCGCGGTCTTCGTCCTTGAGTTCGAAGTCGTACCAGTATTTGCCCCGCACGAACACGCCGGTATCGCCGTACTTCAGTTCGAGGTCGTGGATACCCTTGAAGATTTTCGAGAAGGTTTCGCCCTTCTTGAAATTCAGCCGCCCGTCATCACCGGTGGACGATTGTCCGCTGCCGCCATTGACCGTGCCGACCAGCGAACTGTCGGCATCGCGCAGGCCCCAGCTTGCGCCGACCGAAAGTGACGAGTCGAAGGTGCCTTCGATTTCGCCGATGTTGAAGGCGACCGCGTGCGCCTGGGCGCCGCAACCCAGAGCCACCGCAGCGGCCAGCGCCTGCGGTGTGAAGATGGCGCGCATTGTTGTTTTTGTCATGCGTCTTCCCCGGTGAGTGACAGAAGGCCCCACCCTACTGCCGGTCGCTGCGGTCGATAAGCGCACCAAGGAGGTATTTGCGTTGTCGCTCGAAAGGATGAATGGCCTTGCGCGGTGGGGCCTTGAGAGGTTCATGGGCTGGCTGGATGGCGCATCATCAGCGCCATTCATGGGCACCCCACTGTTGCGCGCCCCGTAACAGTGCATGTCTGGAATCGGTATTTTTCCTACAGGCTTGAGACCTTATTCTGAGCGCGCTTTCCCGGCACACGCCGCAAAGCGCGAAGCCCGCTACGCTGAATCGCGAGCGACTGGCTACAGATTCTGGATAAATCGATGTTTTCGGTTTACCGCCCCGCTGTTCACTGACGTTGATTTGTAGCTCCTTGATCCAACGTCTTACCTTGGCCGCTGCGTTTGCAGCGGCCTTTTTTATGGGCGTTTAAAAAGGCTGGATAGCGGTTCGGCAAAGCTTGCGATCGGCGTGTCAGACATTTCTTCGAAGCTCGGACGAATACCCTCTGCATCGATATAAACCAGCGAAAACCCTTTCGACATAACGCCCTGTTACTGACGGGCTTCTCGGATTTGATTACCGCCACTCTGAGGTAACTTGAAACACCTCAACCATTCGCTGGTGACACGGATGTCATCGCCACCCGTGCGCACTTTTCGAGCGAGTGAAAACGCACATTCAAAAGGACATGAATATGCCAAAGCCTCCACCGTTGGAACTGGATCCAGTACATATCAGGGAGTTCGGTGCTGATGGCTTCGAACCGTTCAAAGAACGCGACATGAATTACTCCTACAGTGGCATGTTCGGCCCTGCCGGCGCCAATGCGCAGACGCGTGAATTGATGCATGAAACGCAAGTCGCCGTGGAACAGAAATTCAACGCAAGAACCGCCTCGATTACCCAAACCATTGAGGTCGAACTGGCGGCGACCAGGCTGGAAGGACCGACCAATCCTCTGCCACCTGCCGCAGCACTGGCCCGCGAAGTGGGCGTCAGGAACACGTTAATTCAACGCAAGAGCGCCGAGTTTCAACGGCAGACCGCCATCGCCAACCGCTTTTATGGCAGCGATCCACTGGGAAAAACCTTCAAGGATTACCTGAATCAGGCATCGGCCAATCGGCGCGCGCATGGCGCAGCGGTCCGCAGCAGAGCGTTGTGGAGCGAGTCCTTTCGGGCCGCCCACGAAGCGCGGCTGCTGGGCCAGACATTGGCGCTGCTCAACCAGCAACAGGCTGGCGTACTCAATTGGCTGGCCACCGTACAAGCCCAGGATCAGGCCCAGGCGGCAGCGGCAGAGGCGCAACGCCAAGCTGCAGAACGTGCCCACATTGCCGCTGAGCAACAGCGCCAGCGTGACATTGCCGAAGCGGTGCGCCGGGAGCAGGAAGAAATTCGCGCACGCGAACAGGCGCGTCTGGCCGCGTTGGCGGAGCAACAGCGTCGGGATGCCGAACAGGCTCGATTGGCGGCTGAGACCGCGCGCCTGAATGCTGAGGTTGAAGCTCGGGAGAAAGAGCGGCTGGCTGCGTTGAAAATCGCCCAGGCCGAGGCACAAGCCAAAGCTGAAGCAACGGCGCTGGCCCATGCGGCAGAACAGGCTCGGTTACAGGAGGACAGGAAGCATGTCTTTCCGTCCTCTGGAGCAATGGCCAGCAACGGCCCGGCCGTTTCTTTCGTTTCGACAGCCGTCCCGCTCAGCCCGGCTATCTCGGCGGGAATACTCAATGCACTACGTACGGCAAAAGCGACCCTGACAGCGACGGGCACGGCGCTGTTCGGCAGTCCAGTACTGATGGGGTTCGCAGCGCTATTGATGCCGTCACCTCTGGGCAACGGCGAACGCTTCGCCATGAGCGTTCCACTGGCCGAGTTGTCGTCCGAGCCGGCCGAGACGCTGCGTGAAATCGCAGACCGGCAGGGCACTTTGGAGATGCAGGTCGGGCTAGGCGTCAGGCGACTCGGGGCTGGCACGCAAGTGTTCATCGCTACGAGTGATGACTTCCATATTCGCTCAAGTGTGCTGGTCCTCAATGCCGCATACGATTTGCTCAACGACGTATACGAGGTCGCACTATCGGACTCGCCTACCGACTTCCTGACCTGGACGCCGGCAATCTCGCCGGGCGACCAATCGACCGCTTTGCCAATAGTGGATACCGGTTCGCCCGCCTATTCCGGCGCTTCCGTTGTTGCGGTTGAAGGGCGGCTGGATCTGAACCCGATCCTGATTGAAGGCTGGGATCGATTCATCATCGTGTTTCCGGATGATTCGGGGATTGAGCCGCTTTATGTGGTGTTCAGTAGTCCTTATGAAGGGGCGACCGAAGAGGGGAAGCACAGCGGGCGTAGTTTCAACCCTGACGAGATTGGAGATGAAATATCAGATTTGCAGTGGGCAACAGCCGCTGTTTCATCGGAAGGAACGGACATCGTGAAGTTACACATTTCAAAGTTTCCGCAATCAGCTGCCAATGACGTGATGCTTGATCGCCTGGAGCGAATCGCTCGTGGAGAACTCGAAGCTTCCGACACTGACAAACGTTTCTACGCTCACGAGATAAGGGAGTTCGAAAGATTCAGAGCTTTAGGCTTTGGTGATACCGAGATGCCAGAGATCGGGTCACCGATCTGGAATAACGTGCATACGGCAACGTTGGAAGATTTCCAGTTGAAAGACGATCCCGCACTTCTCTACACGCCCGAAGCACTGGCTGCAGCAATGGAGCAGGAAGAACGTGATTACCAGAAATTGCTGAAGGAGATGTGGTAATGAGTACCGTCGAGATGATTGTTAAAAATGAACCTCTGGATGACATAGTTACGGTGTTCGCGTTACTTCAGGCAACGCCACATCTGGACATGATGATCAGACGCCACAATCGAGACCTGATCGACGAGTATGGGACCCTGGAAGCATCGTACGCTCGGCTCTTCGCTGCAGGAGTTTTGCTGGAGGGAGAAAAGGGCCTAGCTATCAAAGGACCTAACTGGAAGCCGCCCAAGTTCATGACAGAAAAAAGATACATTTGAAAACTGGAGCCACCCGCCGCGAGGGTTGGTGGCTCCGTTAACTTCAAATCGAATACTTCTGCAAATTCGCCATCATTTCCTTCAACGCTTCAATATTGTCCTTCGGATGCGCCGCCCCTTCGAAATCACAAATCTGCTGCCAGTGCGCCGCGACGTCTTCCGGCGAGAACCCCTCGCGCGGATCGAAGCCGGCACCGAGGCTGCGTTCCCAGCGCACCTTGCCCATCCAGCCGCCGCCGACCTCGAACAGGCCGGACGTTTCCTGGCATTGCTCGCTGGCCAGATACACCACCAGCGGGCTGACCAGTTCCGGCTTCAGTTGCTCGAATACTTGCGGCGGGATCAGGCCTTCGGTCATGCGCGTGCCGCCGGTCGGGGCGATGGCGTTGACCAGAATGTTGTTCTTGCGCCCTTCGATCGCCAGCGTTCGGGTCAACCCGTACAGCCCGAGTTTGGCCATGCCGTAGTTGGACTGACCGAAATTGCCGTAAATGCCAGAAGTCGACGCAGTGAAAATCACGCGACCGTAGTTTTGCTCGCGCAGATGCGGCCAGGCAGCACGGGTAACCTTGTAGGCGCCTTCGACGTGGACGCGATAGACCAGATCCCAGTCGGCGTCGTCCATCTTGTGAAATGACTTGTCGCGCAGGATCCCGGCGTTGTTCACCACGACGTCGACGCGGCCGAAGGCATCGAGGGCGTTCTGTACCAGTTTGTCGCCGTCAGTCACCGAGTCGTGGTTGGCTTCGGCAATACCGCCGGCCTCGCGGATTTCCGCCACTACGCGGTCGGCAGCCGAAGCGTTGGCGCCCTCGCCCTGTGTCGAGCCACCGAGATCGTTGACCAGCACCCTGGCGCCCTGTCTGGCGAACAACAGCGCATGGGCACGCCCGAGGCCGCCACCGGCGCCGGTCACTATCACGACTTTATCTTCAAAACGCACAGGTTCATTCATCGCGGCAACTCCAGCAGGCCAAGAGGTAATGAACCCGAGTGTCAGGCACGACGCTTTGGGTCACAACGAACACGGCTGCGGCTGAATGGTGCGCGATAAGGCTGAGGGATGATCGAGTGTCCGGTCGCCGAGAGCCTGTGCTCTCGGCGAGAATCAGGAGTACGCCACTTTGCGTGGTGGCAATACCAGACGATCGCGAAACGCCAGATAGTGCTTGAGCACCAGCGCCGGCGCCTCGGTTTGCGGATAGTGGCCGATGCCAGGTAAGAGCACGGTGTCTGCATCAGGGATCAGTTCACGATATCGCTCGACCATGTGCATGCCGGAGATCGGGTCAAATGCGCCGTCGATCACCCGCAGGGGAATGTCACCCTGCTGCATGGCCGCCACCCAGCGCTCGCGCTGCACCCGGCGCTCAGGAATGTAAGTGATCAATTTGTGCAGGATGCGCGGGCCATGGTTGCTTTCGACCAGACTCCAGTAATCATCCAGTTCGCTTTCAGATGGCTGGGTCTGCGGGCCGAAGATCTGCCGGAAACCTTTGACCAACGCCTCACGGCTGAAGGCGCGGCCGAGCAGCCAGCCAATCGGGCTGAGCAGCAGTTTCTGCATCAGCAGCGGACGATGGGTTTCCGGAAACAGACCGCCATTAAGGAATACGCAACTGGCAACTTCGATGCGCTGTTCATAGTGCCGTGCGAGCAGTTCCTGAGCGACGCTGTCGCCGTAGTCGTGAGCGAGGATGTGCACCGCTTGTTCAACCTGCAGATGGGCGAGCAGTGCCTGTTGCAGATCGGCCTGTTCCAGCAGGCTGTAGGTGTGATTACGCGGTTTTGCCGAATCGCCGAAACCGAGCATGTCGCAGGCGATCACCTGATAACGCTGCGCCAGTGGCTGCCACAGGTAATGCCAATCCCAACTGGCAGTGGGGAAACCGTGAATCAACAGCAACGGTTCACCCTGCCCGACTGTCCAGTAGCGGATCGACTGGCCACGAAAGACAAAAGTCCGGCTGCGCTTGCGCCAGACACTCAGAGGAATCTCGGCGAGCGGCATTAGAATTTATACCCCGGATCCTGCAGGTCGAGTTTGCGCAGCAGCGCCGGCCACGCCAGCGCGCCGCCCATGCCCTGCGTGCTCTTGGTGACGCCGGCAATCATTGCCTTTGCGCCGGCGAGAATCTGCGGTTCGATGGCGATCAGTTCGGCACCTCCAGTCTGCGCCATGACCTGAATGTCGCAGGCTCGCTGGAAGGTGAACATCATCAGAAACGTATCGGCAATGGTGCTACCACAGGTGAGCAGACCGTGGTTGTGCAGCATGAGGAAATTGTTGTCGCCGAGGTCGGCTTGCAGGCGCGCCTTTTCTTCATGGTTCAGGGCCACGCCCTCGTAGGCGTGATAGGCCAGGCTCGACAACACAAACAGTGACTGTTGACTGATCGGCAGCACCCCCTGCCTTTGCGCCGACACTGCAACGCCTGACGCAGTGTGCGTATGCAGCACGCAAACCACATCGTGGCGAACTTCGTGGACGGCGCTGTGAATGGTGTAGCCGGCGGGGTTGATTTCGTAGGGGCTGTCCATGAGTTTGTTGCCGGCCTGATCGACTTTCACCAGGCTCGAAGCGGTAATCTCGTGGAACATCAGGCCAAACGGATTGATCAGGAAATCTTCGGTGCCGGGCACCTTGGCCGAGATATGCGTGAAGATCAGATCGTCCCAGCCGTGCAGCGCGACCAAGCGATAACAGGCGGCAAGATCGACACGGGTCTGCCACTCGGCAGCGCTGACCTGATCTTTGACGTTCGGCGACGATTGGACGGGGGCTACGCTCACTGTATGCACCTCTGCGTTCTTCTTGTTCTGCTCGTGTCAGCAGTCTAGTCAGGCGCAGGGCATCGCGTAGTTGCATTGGCAGCCAGCTTGATGACTGAACGAGTCAGCCGGGTAAACAGCCTTGACCCGTTTCAACGCAACAACGCTTAAAAGGTGCAGCGATTACTGCCCGCAATCAGCCCTTGAGCGCTTCAATCAACTGCGCCAGCCACGGCTCGGCATCGGTTTCCGGCGTGACGCTTTCGCTGGCGTCGATGCGCAGCATTTCCTGAACCTCGTTTACTCCCAGTTCGGCAAACAGTTCGCGCATATGCTCGCCACCGCCGCAGAAGGTGTCGCCGTAGCTGGCATCACCGAGGGCGATCACCGCGCCGGGCAGGCCGCGCAACGAAGCAGGCAACTGATCGCGCAGGGTCGAATACAACGGTTGCAGGTTGTCCGGCAGCTCGCCCATGCCAGTGGTCGAAGTCACAGCGAGAAGGGCCTCGGGACCGAACGCCTGGATATCGGCCAACGCGACGCGCGAGTTGTAGAAGGTTTCAAAGCCGGCGGCTTTCAGCAGGTTCTGGGCGTGGCGGGCGACTTCTTCGGCGGTGCCGTAGACCGAACCGGAGAGGATGGCGACTTTCATCAATCTGATCCTGGAACTGAAAAAAAAGAGCCGCGATAGTAACAGCCCATGCCGCGAAGTTGCGATTGGCTCTCAATGCAAGCGGATGGCCTATAGACAGTCCGCGGCTTTCTTCTAGAATGCCTGCCACTGACATAACGGAAGGGATTCTCGGATGATCAACGCCAGCCTGCTGCAAATGGTGATCAATGCGTCGAATGACGGAATCGTGGTCGCTGAAAAGGAAGGCGAGCAGGACAACATCCTTATTTACGTCAACCCTGCCTTCGAGCGCATGACCGGTTATAGCAGTGAGGAAATCCTCTACCAGGACTGTCGTTTTTTGCAGGCTGGAGACCGTGATCAACCAAGTCTGCAACTGATTCGCGAGACATTGCGTGAAGGCGGTTCCTGCCGGGAAATCCTGCGCAACTATCGCAAGGATGGCACGCCGTTCTGGAACGAATTGTCATTGTCGACGATAAAAAATGCCGATGACGGGCAGACCTATTTCATCGGTGTGCAGAAAGATGTGACGGTTCAGGTCAAGGCGCAGCAGCGGGTTGCGCAGCTGGAAGCTCAAGTGGCGGCGCTGCAAAGCGAGCTGGCGGCACTCAAAGCGACGAACGGCGCAAACAAAACCGCGAACTGATGGTCATTAACTACAATCACCAATGACTTTGTAACTATTCACTTCGAGTTAGCCATGCAGCGCGACGCCCTCCTCACCCAGGACGAGCTGGATTTCATCCAGACCATGCAGCACAACCCGCAACTTAACGTGCGGGATGCAACGTCGAGTCTGCTGGTTAATGGTGGTTCGCAGATCCGTGACCTGCTGACACGTCTGGCTGCTCACGAGCAGGTGACGATCCAGGCCAACTTCGAAAATCAACAGATGACTTTTCCGCTGCATCTGGTGGAAGACGAGTTCCACGCGCTGCATCTGCGTCTCGGTGTGCCGAGCATCTATGAAGACGGCCCGATGGTGCGGCCGTGGCGCCTGGTATTGGAAGAGCCGGTGGCATTGGAAAACGCCAAAGGCCAGCCCGGCACGCTGTGGGTGCACGAGGTGTCGCACAAAGGTGTGTTGCTGGAAGTGCGCAACAAGACCAAACCACCGAAACATTTCGCCCTGTGGTTCAGCCCTTCCGGTTATGAGCGCATCTCGTTGCGCGGCCATTTCGAGCGTGAAACCGAGCAAGGTTTCTTCGCTTACGAACTGAGCCAGACCGATGCCGACGAAACCGAGCGCTTGCGCCAGTTCATTCTGCAACAGCATCGTTTGACTCACCCCGCCCTGCACGCCTGAGTTTCAGGTATCCAGTTTGCCTGCCATGAATTGCTTCATGCGTTGACGCATTGTCGCGCCCTCATTTCCCAGGCATGCCACCGATGAACCGGCCAGACTCTCTTCGGCCAGTTCCGAGGCATCGCCGGCCAACATCAATTGGCAATCCAGACTCAGTGCCAGACGATTCAGGCGCCGGGGCAGCTCTGGACCGGGGGCATGATTGGAAAACAGCACAAGTGCGTCAGGCTTGACCTTTTCGCAGACCAGCGTCAATTCATCGAAAGGCTGGCCCGTGGTGAGCACCCGCACGCCAGAATCGTTGCCACTGAGAAACAGCGCCGCGACCAGCAACTCAAGCTCTCTGCATTGCCCCGCAAGCGCACTGACGACCACCCGGCGCGGTTGAGCCCCCCGCAGCATGACGATGCGCTGCAGCACGCGCGCCCTGAGAAATCCGTCGAGAAACAACCATTCGCTGGTTTGCCCGAAAGCGTCCTGGCGCTGCAGCAGTTGACGCCACAACGGCATCAGAATGGCTTCAAACACCACCGGCAGCGCGTACGACGAGAAAATCTGCCCGTAGACGCGATCCAGCTGCTGATCGTCGAACGCACTGACCGCCTGCTGAACCTGCTCCTGCCATTGCTTGTAATCGGCCTGCACATGGTCATCGGGGATAAAGTTTGCCAGCACCTTCAAAGGCTCTGTTTTCGCCAGGATCTTGCCGACCTTGCTCACGGCCACGCCGCGATCGATCCAGTCGACGATGCTGCGCACGCGCTCGATATCGTTCATGGAATACAAACGATGCCCGCTTTCGGTGCGCGTCGGCTGGATCAATCCGTAGCGACGCTCCCAAGCCCGCAGGGTCACCGGGTTGACGCCCGTCAGGCGCGCCACTTCGCGGATAGGGAAAAGCTCTTCGCGCTCGAGCGTGCCGGGTGCTGTTGAGGCCGGGCGAGTGTCCGTGATTACAGGCATCTGGCGTTCAACTTCCATGTCGGTTTATTGGATCCCATTTTAAACATGATGGACTGGAAACCTTCAAGTAGTGATCTACGACGATTGAGGCTGGTTTAATCGACAAAATCAGGAATAATCCTTGCTTGTAGTAAAGCGCAGGCCTCTACCCCGGCCTGCGTCAGGCGAAGCTCTTACCCGGAACGACGCACTCGAAATACGGAGATACAAAATGTCTACTTCCCCCGTCACGCTCATGGTAGCGCGTCGCGTCGCTGATGGCCGCTATCACGACCTCATTGCATGGTTGCGCGAAGGCGAGCAACTGGCCACCGACTTCCCCGGCTACTTGGGCTCCGGCGTCCTTGCGCCACCGCCCGGTGACAACGAATTCCAGATCATCTTTCGCTTTGTCGATGAGCAGACGCTGCATGCTTGGGAATATTCGGCGTCGCGTACCGCCTGGCTGAACCGCGGCAGCGATTTGTTCGAACATCCTAAAGAGCACCGGGTCAGCGGCATTGAAGGCTGGTTTGGTGCTGCCGGGCAACGCCCACCGCGCTGGAAACAGGCCGTGGCGATCTGGCTGGCGTTTTTCCCGGTGTCGCTGATTTTCAACTTTATCCTCGGCCCGCTGCTGGCTGAGTTGAGCCTGTTGCCGCGGATATTGATCGGCACGGCGTGCCTGACGCCGCTGATGGTGTATTTCTTCATCCCGTTGTCGACGCGCCTGCTGGCGAACTGGTTGAACAGCACGCCGACGCGGCCATTGGCTGGCGCAGCGTCGGCGCAGAATCGCTGATCTGCAGCGGGCGGCGAGCCTGTTATAGTTTTCGCTTCAACCGCGATGCGAGCCGCCCATGCCAGATTCCGCAGCCCCGATCCTCATCACCGGCGCCGGCCAGCGTGTCGGCTTGCACTGCGCGCAGCGCTTGATCGAGGACGGCCACCCGCTGATTTTCACTTACCGCACCGAGCGACCGGGCGTGCAGGCCCTTCGCGATCTTGGCGCGACAGCGCTGTTCGCGGACTTTTCCAGCGAGGCCGGGATTCTTGCCTTCATCGACGCGCTGAAAGCCCACACCGACAGCTTGCGCGCCGTCGTGCACAACGCCTCCGAATGGCTGGCGGAAACCCAGGGCAGCGAAGCACAGGCCTTCAATCGCATGTTCAACATTCACATGCTCGCGCCTTACCTGATCAACCTGCACTGCACCGAGTTGCTGCAGCGCTCGACACCTGCCGACATCATCCACATCAGCGACGATGTCACCCGCAAAGGCAGCAGCAAGCACATCGGTTATTGCGCCAGCAAGGCCGGGCTCGACAGTCTGACCCTGTCGTTTGCCGCGCGCTTTGCGCCGGCCATCAAGGTCAACGGCATCGCCCCGGCGCTGTTATTGTTCAACCCCGACGATGACGCGGCGTACCGCACCAAGGCGTTGGCCAAGTCCGCGCTGGGTATCGAGCCGGGCAGCGAGGTGATCTATCAGAGCCTGCGCTATCTGCTCGACAATCCCTATGTCACCGGCACGACCCTCACCGTCAACGGTGGACGGCACGTCAAATAGGCCGTCCCGCTTCGGCCGCGAGTCGAGTAAGATCCACCAGAACGCCTGCAATAGACTGGACGGAGCAAATCAATGCCACAACTTCAACCGGGAATGGCGCGCATCCGGGTCAAGGATCTGCGTCTGCGCACCTTTATCGGCATCAACGAGGACGAAATCCTCAACAAGCAGGATGTGCTGATCAACCTGACCATCCTGTACGCAGCGCAGGAGGCGGTGCGTGACAACGACATCGACCACGCGCTGAATTACCGCACCATCACCAAAGCGATCATCGCCCACGTCGAAGGTAACCGCTTCGCGCTGCTCGAACGCCTGACCCAGGAATTGCTCGACCTGGTGATGACCAATGCATCGGTGCTGTACGCCGAAGTCGAAGTCGACAAACCGCACGCCCTGCGCTTCGCCGAGTCGGTATCGATTACGCTCGCGGCGAGCCGCTGAGCTTCAAGCTTCAAGCTTCAAGCTTCAAGCTTCAAACGGTAAGCTAACAGCCGACCCCGATCCATCTTGCAGCTTGCAGCTTGCCGCTTGAAGCTGTCTCGAAGAGACCCCCATGACTGATCAACAACGCCTGGAACTCGAAGCCGCCGCCTTTCGCCGACTGGTCGCCCACCTCGACAGCCGCAAGGACGTGCAGAACATCGACCTGATGAACCTCGCCGGGTTCTGCCGCAACTGCCTGTCGAAGTGGTACAAGGCCGAAGCCGACCAACGCCAGATCGAGGTCAGCCTCGATGACGCCCGCGAAGTGGTGTACGGCATGCCCTACGCCGAGTGGAAAGCCCAATACCAGCAAGAAGCCAGCGCCGAGCAGCAAGCAGCGTTTGCCAAAGGAAAACCCAATGACTGATTTGAACACCCTGCGCGCCAGCCTCAAGAGTGGCGAGCATGCTTTCGCCGACACCCTGGCGTTCATCGCCGCCGGTTACGACTACCAGCCGCAAGCATTCAACAACGGCGGCGTGGAAAACGCTGAAGGGCAGAACGAAGGCTCCTGCAAGACCCTGGGTCTGGCACTGCTGGAAGGTCTGAGCGATGAAGAAGCGCTGCTGGCGTTCGGCGAGCATTACCGTTCGGTGCTGGCGACGCCTGAGGGCAGCGATCACGGCAATATCCGCGCGTTGATCAAGCACGGCCTGGCCGGGGTGAAATTCACCGCACAACCACTGACCCGCCGCTAACAACGGGATTCGGATCGTTCCCACGCTCCGCGTGGGAATGCCTCATTGGACGCTCTGCGTCCGCTTTGGGACGCAGAGCGTCTCGGGCTGCATTCCCACGCAGAGCGTGGGAACGATCGAATTGCGTTGGAGCAGGAAGAGCGTGCACAAAAAAACCGGCCAGTCTCTCAGACTGTGTGAAAACGCACTGATGGTGGTTCCAGCAAACGCCCCGACTTGTTC
>NZ_RCOD01000060.1:0-47574 GCF_004307505.1 Pseudomonas sp. Sample_11 | reverse complement strand
GGCGGGAAGATGCAAGTACCGCTGGGGATCTCAGAGACAGTCAGGCCCTCATCGTCGGCAAGCCAACTCCCACAGGATTCAGGCCTGGCACAAAACTGTGGGAGCTGGCTTGCCAACGATGAGGCCGGTTGCCTCAATACAAATCCCCGCATCTACACTTTACGGATGACGGTTGCGCACTAAACCCGCAAAATGCAACGATTCCGGCAATTATCGACGACGGTTCCACGAGAACCGTCGCCAAAGCCATCGTTCCAATCAGACTGGGCCTGCTGACTCTATGCGAATGCGCCTTATGTTACTGGGCGGCGGAAATGCCCTTGGGCAGGCGCTGATTCGCCTCGGTGCGGAAGAAGATATCGGTTTCCTCGCCCCCCGCCCGCCCGAAAACGGCTGGGATGCCGCGAGCCTCACCCAACTGCTCGACGACACCCGTCCCGATGCGTTGATCAACCTCGCCTACTATTTCGACTGGTTCCAGGCCGAGAGCGTCAGCGAAAGCCGCATGAGCGGTCAGGAACGCGCCATCGAGCGTCTGGCCGAACTGTGCCAGCACCACAACATTGTCCTCGTGCAGCCGTCGAGCTATCGCGTGTTCGACGGCTCGCGGGCCACGGCCTACAGCGAAAAAGACGAACCGGTGCCGCTGGGCCTGCGCGGTCAGGCCTTGTGGCGCATCGAGCAAAGTGTGCGCGCGACCTGCCCGCAACATGTGCTGCTGCGTTTCGGCTGGCTGCTCGACGACAGCCCGGACGGCACCCTCGGACGCTTCCTCGCCCGTGCGGAACAACCCGAAGAGTTGCTGCTGGCCGATGATCGTCGCGGTAATCCGACTCCGGTCGATGACGCCGCGCGAGTGATCATCTCCGTGCTCAAGCAACTCGACTGCGCCGCGCCGCTGTGGGGCACTTACCATTACGCCGGCCACGAAGCGACCACACCGCTGGCGCTGGGCCAGGCGATTCTCACCGAAGCACGCAGCCTGCATCCGCTGGCGATCGAAGCACCGACCGCGCAGGCCCACGCCGCGCGCCCGGACGCCGCCGAAGAACCGCAACACGCGGTGCTGGCCTGCAAGAAGATTCTCCACACTTTCGGGATCAAGCCGCGCGCCTGGCGTGCCGCGCTCCCGGGTCTACTGGACAGGTTTTACCGACATGGCTGAAGCAACGGTTCTAATCACCGGCGGAGCAGGATTCATCGGCTCGCACCTGACCGACGCCTTGCTCGCCAAGGGCTATGCGGTACGCGTGCTCGACGACCTGTCGACCGGCAAGCGCAGCAATCTGCCGATGGACAATCCCAAGGTCGAACTGGTGGTCGGCGATGTCGCCGATGCCGCTTTGGTCGCCCGCGCCATGCAAGGCTGCAACGCTGTCGCGCATCTGGCGGCCGTGGCCTCGGTGCAGGCCTCGGTGGACGATCCGGTGAAAACCCACCAGAGCAATTTCATTGGCACCCTGAATGTCTGCGAAGCCATGCGCCTGGCCGGGGTCAAACGTGTGGTGTACGCCTCCAGCGCGGCGGTGTACGGCAACAATGGCGAGGGCGAGTCGATTGATGAAGACACGCCAAAAGCGCCGCTGACACCCTATGCCTCGGACAAACTGGCCGGTGAGCAGTACTTCGATTTCTACCGTCGCCAGCATGGCCTGGAACCGGCAATTTTTCGCTTCTTCAACATCTTCGGCCCACGCCAGGATCCCTCCTCGCCGTATTCCGGGGTGATCAGCATCTTCAGCGAACGCGCGTCGAAAGGTTTACCGATCACCGTGTTTGGCGATGGCGAGCAGACTCGCGATTTCCTCTATGTCGGTGATCTGGTCGATTTGCTGGTGCAGGCGCTGGAAAAGCCTGATGTACAGGAAGGCGCGGTCAATGTTGGCTGGAATCAGGCGATGAGCCTGAAGCAGATGCTCGAAGCTTTGAAATCGGTAATCGGTGAGTTGCCGCCCGTGAGTTACGGGCCGGCGCGCTCGGGTGATATCCGCCATTCGCGAGCCGATAACCGACGCTTGCTGCAGCGCTTCGAAATGCCGCCGCAGACGCCGATGAGTGTGGGCTTGGCGCGCTTGCTCGGGCGCGGATGAAGCAAGCTTTCGGACATGAAAAAGGCGCCCTTCATCAGGCGCCTTTTTCACGGCCGGAATATCGCTATCCCTGTGGCGAGGGAATGTTATCCCCCGATCGACTGCGTACGGTCGTCGTCAGGTCTGTGCCTGCCCGCCACCAAGCCTCATTCACCACCACGTGAACGTTCGGTAAAAATCAGCTTAGAACTTATAGCCCAGACCGACCATGTAGATGAACGGATCGACATCCACATTCACCCGTGCGCGGGTGCCGGGGGCGACAGCATTGTTCTCGACGGTCGCGCGGGTGTCGATATCGATGTAGCGCACTTGGGCGTTGAGCATGATGTTGTCGGTGATCATGTAGTCGGCGCCGACCTGCCAGGCCAGGCCCCAGGAGTTTTTCGCCTTGAAGTTGCTGAAGCCGTTGGCGCTGGCTTCGCTGCCGACGTGTTCGTCGTAGATCCAGGTGTAGTTGATGCCACCACCCACATACGGCTGGAAGGCCGATTTCGAATCCAGTGGGTAGTAGACGACGCTGAGGGTCGGCGGAAGGTGCTTCAGCGTGCCGAGCTTGCCGTTGGCGGCGGGCAGGGCGGTGCCCTTGAGCTTGACGTCATGCTCGAACGGCGTGGCTGCCAGCAGTTCGATACCGATGTTGTTGGTGAGCATGTAGGCGAAGTTCAGACCCAGTTGGGTGTCGCTGCTCATGGTCGCCTTGCCGCCCAGATTGGTGCCGCTCAGCGGACCCTGATCGACCTTGACGCTGGAGCTGTCGGCCTTCGGGTTGACGGTGATCGCGCCAGCGCGCACAAGGATGTCACCGGCTTCGTGGGCGTGGGCGAGCGGGGCTGCGAGCGCGAGGGCAAACAGCGGGGCGCTGAGCAAGGACTTGTTCATGGGGGCTCCGAAAGGACATAAAAATTCGATGTCCTAGGGTACGAAGCCGTCTGATACGGTGTTTTGACTCAGCTCAATGAAACAGTGAAGGGGCGGGGTTTCTGTGAAACCTTTGAAGGCCTATTCGCGAGCAGGCTCGCTCCCACCTTGGAATGTGATCACCTGTGGGAGCGAGCCTGCTCGCGAAGACGATAGACCGGCCAATACAAAACTACCGGGAATTACTCCGGCAGTTCATACGCATAAATCTTCTCCGCCTCCATCTGATACCCGGCATCGGCCAGCTCACTGCTCGAGGCTTTCACCTGCAACGGTCCTTCAACCCAATACGGCTGATACAGCTCATCGAGCTTCACACCCAGTTCGCTTTTCACATGGACGATCTGGTTCGACGGCGGTGGCGGTACGTGGATGCAGGCGCCGAAATACGGCACCAGCAAAAAGTCGGTGGTGCGCCCCTCTTCGCTGACTTCCAGCGGCACGATGTAACCGGGCAGGCGAATGTTCTGTCCGTCGAGGCTCTTCACGACCGGCGCATTCGGCATGTCCTGCTTGGCCGCTGGTGCGGACTCGGCGGAGAGTGCGTCGCCCATCTTCGACAGGTCGTGCAGCGGGGTCATGTTGGGTACTTCCGGCGCGGCGTCCGGCGGGATCATTTCCGACCAGGTCAGGTCTTTCGGCGCCGCCGCCCACACGGGCAGGGCGACCAGCATCAGCAGCGCAAGCAGGGCGCGGGGCATGGTGAACATCCTCATAAACGGATCGACAGGCCATCGGCCAATGATTGGCGATACGCGCGCCAGGCCGGCACGCTGCCCATCAGCAGCGCGGCCGCCAGAATGCCACCGAGCAGCGTCCATTCATACTCGCTCGGCCATGCCAGCGGCAGGTACAAACCGTAATTGGCCTGCACGTACCCTTGCGCAGCGGCGATGCCGACGTACAGCAACGCCAGCCCGGCAATCACCCCGGTCAGGGCCAGGGCGAAAGCTTCCAGCACCAGCAGACTTGCGATGTGCCACGGCCGCGCGCCCACCGAACGCAGAATCGCCATCTCGCGGCGACGTTCGTTGAGGCTGGTGAGAATCGCCGTGAGCATGCCGATCAACCCGGTCAGCACGACGAACAGCGAGACCACGAACAAGGCTTTCTCGGCCGTGCTCATCAGGCTCCACAATTCCTGCAAGGCCACGCCCGGCAGGATCGCCAGCATCGGTTCGCCACGGTATTCGTTGATCTCGCGCTGCAAGGCGAAGGTGGATATCTTGCTGTTGAGGCCGAGCATGAACGCGGTGATCGCTTGCGGGGTCAGGTCCATGTTGCGCGCCTGATCAGCGTTGATCCGCCCGTTGCCGCGCGCCGGCACACCGTTGTGCCAGTCGATGTGAATCGCCTCCATGCCGCCGAGGCTGATGTGCAGCGTGCGGTCCACCGGGGTGCCGGTACGCTGGAGGATGCCGACCACGGTGAAGGGTTTGTCGTCGTGCTTGACCAGGCTGATCGCCGCCACGCCGTGGGCCAGTACCAGTTTGTCGCCGAGCTTGTAGTGCAGCGCTTCGGCGACTTCGGCACCGAGCACCACTTCGAAAGGATCGGTGGCAAACGCGCGACCGTCGGCCAGCGCCAGGTGTTGCTGGCGCCCGTACTGGTAGTGCTCGAAGTAGGCTTCGGTGGTGCCCATCACGCGATAGCCGCGATGGGAATCGCCGAGGGACATGGGGATTGCCCACTTCACTTTCGGATTGTTGGCGAAGTGTTCAAAGCTGTCCCAACGGATGTTGTTGGTAGCGTTGCCGATGCGGAACACCGAATACAGCAGCAGGTTCACCGACCCCGAACGAGCGCCGACGATCAGGTCAGTACCGCTGATGGTGCTGGCGAAACTCGCCTTGGCTTCGGTGCGCACACGCTCGACGGCGAGCAGCAGACACACCGAAAGAGCGATGGCGAAGGCGGTGAGCAATGCGGTGAAGCGGCGGTTGGCCAGGCTGGCCATGGCCAGACGAAACAGATACATCTCAGACCTCGGCGGACGTGGCGGCGCGATTGAGTTCGGCCAGGGACAGATGACGGTCGAACAGCGGCGCCAGGCTCTGGTCGTGGCTGACGAACAACAGACTCGATCCGGCCTCGCGGCACTCGGCAAACAGCAGGCGAATGAAGTTCTCGCGGGCGTCGTAATCCAGCGCCGAGGTCGGCTCGTCGGCGATCACCAGTTCCGGTTGGCCGATCAAGGCGCGGGCGGCAGCGACCCGTTGTTGCTGGCCGATGGACAAGGAGTCGGCGCGACGACCGAGCAGGCTTTCGTCCTTCAGACCCAAGTGCGCGAGGAGGGTGGCGGCGGCCTGATCGACGCTGCCGTGGCGCTGTTTCGCCCGTTGCGCACGCAGTTTCGAGAAGTGACACGGCAACTCAACGTTCTCGCGCACCGAGAGAAACGGCAGCAGGTTGAATTGCTGGAAAATGTAGCCGGTGTGATCGACGCGAAATGTATCGCGCTTGCCGGCAGAGAGCTCGGTCAGCTCCTGGCCGAGCAGGCGAATGCTGCCGCGACCGGGCTTCTGCACTCCGCCGAGCAGGCCGAGCAGGGTGGTCTTGCCGCTGCCGCTGGGGCCTTTGAGGAACAGGGTTTCGCCGGCTTCCAGACGAAACGCCGGGATGTCCAGCAGCGGCGGGTGACCGGGCCAGTTGAAGCCAAGGTCGGAAAGTTCGATGAGTGCTTGGGTCATGGCACCGATTTCATGGTTGGACACGGACCCCTGTAGGAGCTGCCGAAGGCTGCGATCTTTTGATCTTGATCTGCACAATCAAAAGATCGCAGCCTTCGGCAGCTCCTACAGGGGATCTTCATTCGCTTCAGAATTTCAGCTCAGCCGATTTCGCCGTCACTTCGCTACCTTGCTGGCCGGTCGCGCTGATCAGTTGTACCTGAATCTTCTGCGTCGCCGGGAAGGTCTTGAAGACGTTCGTCAGGTTCAGCGTGTTCAGCTCCCCCGGTGTGGCGCAGCTGAACTGGTAATGCGCATGAATTTCGCTGTGGTCGTGGTGATGCTCGTGACCGTCCTTGTCCGCTTCATCTTCGTCGTGATCATCGGCGTCCGGCTTGTCGCCGAACAGCGGGCTTTCCAGTTCCTGGCTGACCACCTTGCAACCGGCCGCAGCGGGCAGACTGAACAGGGCCAATGGTTTTTCCAGCTGCGCCCGAGCGGCAGCGACTTTGGCCTTGTCGGCATCCGACGTGGCGGCGTGTTCAAAACCCACCAGATTCATCGCCGGGCTTTCCAGCTCCAGCTCCAGGGTCTGACCATCCAGCGCGGCGTTCAGGCGACCCACACCATGTTCGTGAGCGCCGAGGCTGCCGTGCTCATGATCATGATCATGATCATGATCGTGCTCATCAACCGCATGGGCAGCGGCCAGCGGCAACAGGGCAAACGGCAAAGCGAGCAACAGACGACGCATGACGGACTCCGAGAAAAATGAAAAGTTTGTTATGTAATCTTATAACGAAAGTGCGCAGAGTGTGCCCGTGCGCTTGAGATTGCGCAAGACATGGCTAAGCACCGCCCGGGATGAGTTCGCGGGCGGTGCTGGGATTGGATGTCATGCTTGCAGAATCAGAAGCCTGCGCCGGGATAGTCGAACCAATAGTGTCCCGAAAGAACATCGTTGATCAGATTTGCGTCGAGCACGCTCGGGGCATCGCGACTGAAACGCTGTCGCCAAGCCGGAAGCCACCAGTAGTTGATGGCTGTTCCGCGCGGAAATACCACCAGAGTCAGCACCTCCTTATCCATTTTGCCCTGCGTGTAGAGTTGATGACTGCGATCCATCAGGGCCATGTACTGGTCGATTGGCAGTCTGAACATAAGTGCCATGGTGAAGATTTTTTCACTCTGACTGAACGCCGGACTCTGGAGTACCCGCAATGCTTCGCAAGTGTGTGAATTCGGTTGACTCGCTATGCTCTGGCCTTCGGGGGTTGAAAGTATGTCGAAACGATCATCCATGTCTCGCCAGTCGGTCCGGCTATTGCGCTCAAAGTAATCACGAATAACAAGGGTCAGTGGACCTGCAGTTTCCCCGTCAGCGGGACAAGCCGAAAGATCGGCAGGCAACCAGATGCGCCATGCCACGATGAGCAAAAACGGAATTATGAGGAGGAGCGAATAAGGGCGTTTCATTGTGGCGTGCTGTGTTTATAGCGTCGGAAAATAGTGAAGTCATGGTCGCTGGGATTTGCATTACCGGTCGCATGGCGAAAACCTGCGTCGTTAACTTCAACTTTTTCCCACCCTGCAGAAATGCATACGCCCTTCGTTAGAACGAAGCCGACATGGCCGCTGGCGTCGGAATAATTCATTGCGTAAGCGCCGACGTCCCCGGGCAACGGCGTGCGCTCGACTTTCCAGCTGTTGAGCAATCGTTGTCCATTCGCCCATTCACCCGCGAGCGGAGGACTAACCTTGGAGAAATATGGCAGGTATTTCGATTTGCCATGTTCAATCAACGCCACGTTGACCCCAATTGCGGTCAGCACGTCGTAGACGAACAGATTGCATTTATTTGTGTTTGGTGGAAATTCCACGCTCTGCCTGAGAGTAGGGTGTGGCAGCGACTTTTTGCTTTTATTCCCTGCCCACTGTGTTGATCCCCGGTGTGATAGCGCCTCCATCAGTATCCTGCGCGGCATGTCCTGAATGACGACTTTCACCGTTCGGGTTTCATTTGTACGTTTCACACCATATTCGACTTCGTAGAACGCGTCGTTCGAGACAGCGCCGCTGGTCGTTAGCGGGACTTTTACCCACGGTGATATCGCTACGATCGAAAGAGACTTCCCTGGATTCAACGTAGCAGTGTGCATACCTTTTTTTGTACCGGAGTTCCCCACAATCTGAACCGTCACTTCGTGGGTGTCTCGGGTTTTGATCGACGGTAGTTCCTTGCCCGCGAGCGTTATAGCGATCTGGCCGTTTTTGGACATCAATGAATAAATGCGAGGCCTGTCATCGTTTTGAACGATGTTGTCATCTACGACCTGACCGTCGATAAGCAGCTGAAATTTTACGCCTGGCGGTGGCTGCATCAGAAAGTCTTTAAAGATGAGTTTGATTTCCGATTTCATGACAAATCCTGTGTCAGGGGCTCTTCATAGGCATAGAAAGTCCATTCGGAATCTTCCCCTACCAACAGGGTGTCGTAATCCGAAGCGTTTTTTACCGGGTGTTCGCAGCCTTCGCCTGTGAGGTTGCAAGTGCTGTCTTGTAAAACGGCAACCTTCGCCTTGTCCTTGAGTTTGTAAGCCAAACCTGGCTTTTCCGTGTCATCGAGGCGTTCGATGATGACCTGCAAGTAGCGATAAGAGGTCAGGGCAGCAATCGGTGGCCCCATGTCAATTGGAGCGGGCCGGCCAATTCCTGCAAAACCACTGTGTTGCTGAGTGAGCAGCTTATTGGTCATGGGCGGACAACCGCAGGCGACGTAGTCACCCTCTAGCGCAGCTGGTCCGGCAGGTAAAATCAGCGTTCTTTCACCCACTGCTACGATGGGGCCTTTGCCAGGCCCACAGACCGGACAACTGGCGAGTTGTCCAATGGAAGCGATTATTCTTCCTTCGATATTGAGGTTCTCATTTCCTTCAAGTATCACGCCACCTGTAGAGGTCGGGCCTCCTTTAGAGGCCAGTTTTCGTCCTGAAGACATTGGGAATCCTTCCCGCAAAAAAGAGATTAATTTAGCCGATTAACCGGGAATTACCAGATGTGTTTGGCGCCCTTTACTTGGCGTTGCACAAGTCCCGTGGGAGCATGCAGGTCAGAAAAGTGCAGGAGCGAACTTGATGTTGCGGATACGCGGAACGGTCGGCGAGTTGCCGGTGGATTTGACGGTGGAGCTGGATGACAGCGATTGGGCGAGGCTGGGTTCGGCGCTGAGCGGGCAGGCGCCGATTGCGCAGTCTGAGGCGGTTGCGCCCGCTCCGGCGGCGAAGCCGGTGAATCAGGATGATGCGCTGTGGCAGGTGGCCAAAGACGTGTTGCGCAACGCCGGGCAACTTAGCGGGCCGGATCTGCTGGATCAGTTGGAGGCGCTCACCGGCAGTGCGGCAGCGGGCAAGCGTTTGCTGGTGCGTCTGCGCCATAGTTCCGATGTGAAAGTGGCGAGCGGCGGGGATACGCCGCTCTATAGCTGGATCGGGTGAGGCCTTAATACAGCGCCGCAAACACTTTGCGACGGTAAGCCGTCACCAACGGATGATCATTGCCCAGCAGTTCGAACACCTGCAGCAAGGTCTTGTGCGGCAAGCCTTCGCCGTAGCTGCGGTTGCGGATGAATAGCTTCAGCAGGGCGTCCAGCGCCGCTTCGTATTGCTGGCGCGCCAGTTGCTGGATCGCCAGTTGGTACACCGCTTCATCGTCCTGCGGATTTTGCGCCAGGCGGCTTTTCAGGTCGGCGGCGTCCGGCAGGTCGCGGGCGAGGCCGAGGAACTGGATCTGCGCCTTGGCCCCGGCGAGTGCGGCTTTGTGCTCATCGCTCTTGACCGCGTCGAGCACAGTTTGCGCTTCGCCCAGCTCACCGCGCTCGGTCAGGCAGCGTGCGTAAAGGATCAGCGCTTTGGCGTTGGTATTGTCTTCATTGAGAATGGTCACCAGCACCGCTTCCGCCTCGGCGAAGTGACCTTCGTCGAACATCGCCTGAGCCTGTTCGAACGGGTCGGCAGCGGCCGGTGGCGGCATCTGCACATGCGGTTCCAGCAGGGCGCGCACGGCGGATTCCGGTTGTGCCCCGGCAAAGCCATCGACCGGCTGACCGTCCTTGAACAGCACCACGGTCGGCAGGCTGCGGATGCCGAAGCGGGCGACGATGTCCTGCTCGATGTCGCAGTTGACCTTGGCCAGCAGCAACTCGCCCTGATAGCTCTCGGCAATGCCCTGCAGCATCGGCATCAACGCCTTGCACGGCGCACACCATTCGGCCCAGAAATCCACCAGCACCGGTTTGTTGAAGGAGGCTTCGATCACCGACTGGTCGAAATCGGCAGTCGTGGCGTCGAAGATGTACGGCGTTTGCTGACTCATGGGGGATCTCTCTAAGCGTCAATGACCGCACTATAAGGGGTGACGCAAAAGATCGCAGCCTTCGGCAGCTCCTACTTTGGAATGCGTTGCACTGTAGGAGCTGCCGAAGGCTGCGATCTTTTGGCGGCGTCAATCACGCCGCGCATGGTAGAGGCTGACATGTCTGAATTCCTCAGGCTCGGCCAGATCCGGCAAGGTCATCGCCTCGAGCATTTCAATTCGCTCATAAAGCGGATGACGAAAATCCCGCACCCGTGAATCCGCCACCAGCGCTTCGCGTCCGCGACTGAGAAACGCGTCGAGCAACGGCAGATTGGCGCGGTCATACAACACGTCGGCAACCAGAATCAGATCAAACCGATCCGCCTCGGCAAAGAAGTCCGTCGAATAACTCATCTGCACAGCGTTGAGCTCGGCGTTCGCCTTGCACGCGGCGATCGCCAACGGATCGAGATCGCAGGCCACCACTTCCAGCGCACCGGCCTTCAGCGCTGCGATGCCGGCGATCCCGGAACCGGCGCCGAAATCCAGCACGCGCTTGCCGCGCACCCACTCTGGAAACTGTGCCAGATAACGCGCCACGGCCAAGCCGCTGGCCCAGCAAAAACTCCAATAGGGCGGTTCATGCAGGATGCGCTGGGTTTCTTCCTGGCTGAATTCGCGGGCCATGTTGTCGCCATCGATCAGCCACAGCTGCAAATCGGTGCCAGGCAACGCGCAGGCTTTCAGTCTGGCGTCGCCGAGCAATTCCCCCAAGGCCTGTTGCAGGTCGAGCGGTGCTGTCATGGCGCTTTGACGAATTGCAGCTGGCCCAAAGCCTGAGTGGTCGGTTGAGTGATGGTCTGCGACGGCAGGTGCAGGATCAGTTGTCCGGACAGGCTGGCGCGACCGCGCAGCTCAACCCGTGCGCCGGCCGGAAATGCCTCGGGGTTGAAGCGCAGATGAAACGGCAGGATCTGGTTGTTGCCGATCAGGCTGGAACTGGCGAGCAATTTTTGCGGGCGATCCTTTTCATCGATCACCAGCAGCGCCAATTCGACTTCGGCGCCGGTTGGCACGCCTTGCAGGGTGCCGCTCAATTCGCGCTGATGGGCTGGCAGCGGGCCGAGTTCGGCGGCCTCTTTGGCTTTTTTCTGCGCCTGTTGCGGTGCGGGGCCTGGGGTCGGCGGTTGCGGCTTGGGTGCGTCGCTGCCACAGGCCACCAGCAGGCCGAAAAGACTGAGCAGAACAAGCGGACGTAACGGCATTGGAGGCTCCGGCAGAATGAATTCCATGGATCAGACGATCATGCCGTTCTGTATACCGCAAAGCCTATGGCTTGTCTTGCCACGGGGATGCGCTACCATGGCCCTCCCATTTTTTGTTGCCAGCCACCATGCACTGTCCCTTCTGCGGTGCCAACGACACCAAGGTCATCGACTCGCGTCTGGTCGCCGAGGGCGAACAGGTGCGCCGCCGGCGTGAATGCCTGGCCTGCGGCGAACGTTTCACGACGTTCGAGACGGCCGAACTGGTGTTGCCGCGCCTGATCAAAACCGACGGCAGCCGCCAACCGTTCGACGAAGAAAAACTCCGCGCCGGCATGCAACGCGCGCTGGAAAAACGTCCGGTCAGCGTCGAGCGCCTCGAATCCTCTCTGGTCCATATCAAGCACAAGCTGCGCGCCACCGGCGAACGCGAGGTCAAATCCCTCGTGGTCGGCGAGCTGGTGATGGCCGAGCTGCAAAAGCTTGATGAAGTCGCCTATATCCGTTTTGCCTCGGTGTACAAGCGCTTCCAGGACCTCAATGAATTCCGCGAAGAGATCGACCGCCTCGCCCGCGAACCGGTGAAAGAATGACCACCGCCGCCGAGCAGGCGATCCTCGACGCGCATTTCATGGCCCGCGCGCTGGAACTGGCGCGCAAAGGCCACTACACCACCCATCCCAATCCGCGAGTCGGTTGCGTGGTGGTGCGTGACGGCCAGATTGTCGGCGAAGGCTGGCATGAGCGCGCCGGCGAACCCCATGCCGAAGTCCACGCCCTGCGCGCCGCTGGCGAGCAGGCCCGGGGCGCGACGGCGTATGTGACCCTCGAGCCTTGCAGCCACCACGGGCGCACGCCGCCGTGTGCCGACGCCTTGGTGACCGCTGGCGTTGCCCGGGTCGTAGCGGCGATGCGTGATCCCAATCCGCAAGTCGCCGGGCGCGGTTTGCAGCGCTTGGCCGAGGCCGGTATCGCCACTGAAAGCGGGGTGCTGGAAGCAGATGCACGCAAGCTCAATCAAGGTTTTCTGAAACGCATGGAACATGGCTTGCCATTCGTGCGGGTCAAGCTGGCCATGAGTCTCGATGGTCGCACAGCGATGGAAAGCGGCGAGAGCCAATGGATCACCGGCCCGGCGGCGCGTTCTGCGGTACAGCGTTTGCGCGCTGAGGCGGCTGTGGTGCTGACCGGCGCCGACACGGTGCTGGCCGATGGCGCACGCTTGACCGTACGCGCGGACGAACTCGGTCTGGGCAGTGAGCAAACCGCGCTGGCCATGAGTCGCCCGCCATTGCGCGTGTTGATCGATGGCCGCCTGCGGGTGCCGCTGGATGCGCCGTTCTTCAAGGCCGGGCCGGCGCTGGTCGCCACCTGTGTCGCGGTCGAGGAGCAATATGCCAATGGCCCGGAATGCCTGATCGTGCCGGGTGACGACGGCCAGGTCGATCTGCATCAATTGCTCATCGAACTGGCCAGCCGTGGCACCAACGAGGTGCTGGTCGAGGCCGGGCCGCGTCTGGCCGGTGCCTTTGCGCAACTGGGGCTGGTCGACGAATTCGTGATCTTCATTGCCGGCAAGTTCCTCGGCTCCACGGCGCGTCCGCTACTCGACTGGCCGCTGGCGCAGATGAAAGATGCGCCGGAACTGAAAATCACTGAAATCCGCGCGGTGGGCGATGACTGGCGAGTCACTGCGATCCCTGTCCCTGCAGCCCGCGTATAATTCCCGGCCATCGCGTTAGCGCTGGCCTCGTTCTCAAGGAGAACCCCATGTTCACCGGCATCATCGAATCCATCGGCAGTATCCGCGCACTGACCCCAAAGGGCGGTGATGTGCGGGTGCACGTCGCAACCGGCAAGCTCGATCTGAGTGACGTCAAACTCGGCGACAGCATCGCGGTCAACGGCGTTTGCCTGACCGCAGTCGAATTGCCGGGCGACGGCTTTGCCGCCGACGTCAGCCGCGAAACCCTTGATTGCACCGCGATGAATGACCTGAAAAGCGGCAGCCCGGTCAATCTGGAAAAAGCCCTGACCCCGACCACTCGCCTTGGCGGGCATCTGGTCAGCGGTCACGTCGATGGTGTCGGCGAAGTGGTCTCGCGCAGCGACAACGCCCGCGCCGTGGAATTTCGCATCCGCGCGCCGAAAGAGCTGGCCAAGTACATCGCCCATAAAGGCTCGATCACCGTCGACGGCACCAGCCTGACCGTGAACGAAGTCGATGGCGCCGAATTCATGCTGACGATCATTCCGCACACCCTCAGCGAAACCATCATGGCTTCATACAAGCCGGGCCGCCGGGTGAATCTGGAAGTCGACCTGCTGGCGCGTTATCTGGAGCGTCTGCTGCTGGGCGACAAAGCCGCCGAAAAGACCGCCGGCAGCACCATCACCGAAAGCTTTCTGGCCCAAAACGGCTACCTCAAATAATTCAAAAGAAGGGGGTGCCTTGTGGCGCTCAATAGCATCGAAGAACTGGTTGAAGACATCCGCCAAGGCAAGATGGTCATCCTCATGGATGACGAAGACCGCGAGAACGAAGGCGACCTGATCATGGCCGCCGAATGCTGCCAGGCCGAACACATCAACTTCATGGCCAAGCACGCCCGTGGCCTGATCTGCATGCCGATGAGCCGCGAGCGCTGCGAACTGTTGAAGCTGCCCCTGATGGCGCCGCGCAACGGTTCCGGTTTCGGCACCAAGTTCACCGTTTCGATCGAAGCTGCCGAAGGCGTGACCACCGGCATCTCCGCCGCTGACCGTGCGCGCACCGTGCAAGCGGCTGCCGCCAAAGACGCCAAGGCTGAAGATATCGTCAGCCCGGGCCACATTTTCCCGCTGATGGCCCAGGCCGGCGGCACCCTCGCTCGCGCCGGCCACACCGAAGCCGCCTGCGACCTGGCGCGCATGGCCGGTTTCGAGCCGAGCGGAGTGATCTGCGAAGTGATGAACGACGACGGCACCATGTCCCGTCGCGCTGAACTCGAAGCATTCGCCGCCGAACACAACATCAAGATCGGCACCATCGCCGACCTGATCCACTACCGGATGATCCACGAACGTACCGTTCAGCGGATTGCCGAGCAGCCGCTGGACAGCGAACTGGGCCAATTCAACCTGGTGACCTATCGTGATTCGGTGGAAGGCGACGTGCACATGGCTCTGACGCTGGGCACTGTCTGCGCTGAGGAGCCAACGCTGGTTCGCGTGCACAACATGGACCCGCTGCGCGACCTGCTGATGGTCAAGCAACCCGGTCGCTGGAGCCTGCGCGCCGCCATGGCTGCGGTCGCCGAGGCCGGCAGCGGTGTGGTGCTGCTGCTCGGTCACCCGCTCGATGGCGACGTGCTGCTGGCGCATATCCGTGAAACCGGTGAGCAGGCAGCGCCGAAAAAACCGACCACTTACAGCATTGTCGGTGCCGGTTCGCAGATCCTGCGTGACCTCGGCGTGCGCAAAATGCGCCTGATGTCGGCACCGATGAAATTTAATGCGATATCCGGTTTCGATCTGGAAGTTGTAGAATACGTGCCCTCCGAATAATGACCGGCTGTTTCCGGACTCCGATTCGCGGCAAATAATCACTGAGGGGCGCGTAGCAGACGCGTCCCGGCTCTTTAAGAGAACTGACGAATGACCCTGAAGACCATCGAAGGTACCTTCATCGCCCCCAAAGGCCGCTACGCTCTGGTAGTGGGCCGCTTCAACAGCTTCGTGGTTGAAAGCCTGGTCAGCGGTGCCGTTGATGCCCTGGTTCGCCACGGCGTGAGCGAAAGCGACATCACCATCATCCGCGCACCGGGCGCCTTCGAAATCCCGCTGGTTGCGCAGAAAGTCGCCCAGAAAGGCGAGTTCGCAGCGATCATCGCCCTTGGCGCGGTCATTCGTGGCGGTACTCCGCACTTCGAATACGTGGCTGGCGAGTGCACCAAAGGCCTGGCCCAGGTCTCCATGGAATTCGGCGTACCGGTCGCGTTCGGCGTGCTGACCGTCGACTCCATCGAGCAAGCCATCGAACGTTCCGGCACCAAGGCCGGTAACAAAGGTGCCGAAGCTGCCCTGTCCGCTCTGGAAATGGTCAGCCTGCTGGCACAGTTGGAGGCCAAGTGATTAGCGACGAAAGCGATCGTTTCAACCCGCGCGATCCGAAACCTGCGGATGCCGGCAAGCCGTCGAAGAGCGCCAAGCGTCGCGAAGCCCGTCAGCTCGCGACTCAAGCGCTGTACCAGTGGCACATGGCTCGGCAATCGCTGAACGAGATCGAAGCGCAGTTTCGCGTTGATAACGATTTCACCGATGTCGACGGCGCCTACTTCCGTGAAATCCTTCACGGGGTTCCGCAGTTCAAGACCGAAATCGACACTGCCCTGACGCCTTGCCTGGATCTGGCGATCGAAGAGCTCGACCCGGTTGAACTGGCGGTTCTGCGTCTGTCGACCTGGGAACTGCTCAAGCGCGTCGACGTGCCTTACCGCGTTGTGATCAACGAAGGTATCGAGTTGGCCAAAGTGTTCGGTTCGACCGACGGCCACAAGTTCGTCAACGGCGTGCTCGACAAGCTGGCCCCGCGCCTGCGTGAAGCTGAAGTGAAGGCGTTCAAGCGCTGATCGGCGCTTGAATACTTTTTCTCGGCCATGGGCGAGTTTGAGCTGATCCGCAATTTCTTCGCCGCCGCGCCTTGTGCGCAGGGCGGCGAAGGCGTTGCTCTGGGGATCGGCGACGACTGCGCCTTGCTGGCGGTTCCCGCTGGGGAACAGCTGGCGGTTTCTACCGATACGCTGGTGGCCGGTGTGCATTTCGCCGACCCCTGCGATCCGTTTCTGCTCGGTCAGCGCTCGCTGGCCGTCGCGGTCAGTGACCTGGCCGCCATGGGCGCCGCGCCCGTTGCCTTCACCCTTGCCCTGACCTTGCCGACGGTGACTGCCGATTGGCTGCAAGCCTATGCCCGGGGTTTGAACCGCATGGCGCAAAGCTGCGGCGTCGCGCTGGTCGGCGGCGATACCACGCGCGGACCGTTGAGCCTGACGGTCACCGTGTTCGGCCGCGTACCCGCTGGCCAGGCCTTGACCCGCAGCGGTGCGCAGGCCGGTGATCTGCTCTGCGTCGGCGGCGAACTGGGCAATGCAGCCGGCGCCTTGCCGCTGGTTTTGGCTCAACGTGATGCCGAAGCGCATATCGCCCAGCCGCTGCTCGAGCATTACTGGTCGCCACAACCACAACTGGCCCTCGGTCAGGCCCTGCGCGGCAAAGCCACGGCGGCGCTGGATATCTCTGACGGCCTGCTCGCCGATTGCGGACATATCGCGCTGGCGTCGAAGGTGCGACTTGAGATTGAACGCGAGCGTGTACCGTTGTCGGATGCTTTAGTCGCGTTTCTCGGCCAGCGCGGTGCCGAGCGCGCGGCATTGAGCGGTGGTGATGATTACGTACTGGCCTTCACCTTGCCGTCCGCCGAGTTGCCGGCACTGCTGGCCGACGGCTGGCCGATCCATGTGATCGGCCGTGTGCTGCCGGGCCAGGGCGTGCTGCTGCTGGACCGCGACGGGCGCGACATCACTCCGCAGATTCGCGGCTACCAACATTTTCAGGAGACACCGTGACAGATCACCCGAAACAGGTCCCTGCCGAATTCGTGCCTCCTTCGGTCTGGCGCAATCCGTGGCATTTCCTAGCGTTCGGCTTCGGCTCCGGTACCTTGCCAAAAGCGCCGGGCACGTGGGGCTCGCTGGTGGCGCTGCCGTTCATTCCGCTGTGGCAGATGCTGCCCGACTGGGGCTACTGGCTGATGCTCGGCATCACCATGCTGTTCGGTTTCTGGCTGTGCGGCAAAGTCGCTGACGATTTGCGCGTGCACGACCACGAAGGCATCGTCTGGGACGAAATGGTCGGCATGTGGATCACCCTGTGGCTGGTGCCGGAAGGCTGGTACTGGTTGCTCGCGGGTTTTCTGGTGTTCCGCTTCTTCGATATTCTCAAGCCGTGGCCGATCCGCTGGATCGACAAGCACGTGCATGGCGGCGTCGGCATCATGCTCGACGACGTGCTGGCCGGTGTGTTCGCCTGGCTGGCGATGCAAGGGCTGGTCTGGATATTCGCCTGATTCGACTCACGTGAGGAAACACGCAATGCTGCGACGCGGGTTGGCGCTGCTGCTTCTGGCTCTGCTGGGCACGTTCGCCCATGCGCAGGCCGCCGCGCCTGTGCCTGGGGTGATCCATCTGGCCAGCGAAGACTGGGAGGATTACACCGCCGCCGACGGCCATGGTCTGGCCTGGGACGTGTTGCGCAAAGTGTTCGAGCCGGCCGGGGTCAAGCTGGATATTCGCACGGTGCCGTACACCCGTTCGATCGGGCTGGTGCAGTTGAAGGAGGTCGACGCACTGGTCGGCTCCTACCGCGACGAAGCCGAGCACGTGCTGTACCCGCAATCGAAGTTCGATTCTGATCACATCTACGCGCTGGGCCTGGCCAGCAGCCCGCCGCCGACCCAGGCGACCCTGGGCAAATATCGGTTGGCCTGGGTGCGCGGCTACCGCTACGAAAACTACTTGCCGAACATCCAGCGCTTCAACCAGATCGAACGACGTACCGGCATTCTGCTGATGCTCAAGCAGGGGCGGGCGGATTACTACATCGATGCGCTGACCGAGATTGAAGCGGTCGTGCGCGATGCCGGGGATCCAGCGCAGTATCGCTATTCGCATCTGGCTGAGTTGCCGCTGTTTCTCGGTTTCGCCGATACCCCTCAGGCTCGCGCGTTGATGGCGCTGTATGACCGGCGCATGGCGGAGCTGGTCAAGAGCGGAGAGTTGAAGCCGGTCTTCGAGAAGTGGCAGCAGCCGTATCCGTTCAACCCGAACTGAAGCCCAACGCGAATCCCTGTAGGAGCTGCGGCACGCTGCGATCTTTTGATCTTGATATCAAGCCAGATCAAAAGATCGCAGCCTCGTTGCACTCGACAGCTCCTACAGGGAGCGGCGGTGCTGGCGCCAGTGTCATCAAACTTTTTGATGGTTATGCCCGATAATTCAGCCTAAGCGTCCACAGGAACCTGCTGTTACAATGCCCGCCTGCGAATTTTCAGTCTTCTAGATCAGGAGCACATCGGTGCCTGTCGTCTTCGTCGCCGCTTCCAAGCTGCCAACGCCTTTTGCGCAATTCACCATGCACGGCTTTCTCGATGAGAGCACCGGGCGTGAGCACGTCGTGCTGAGCCTCGGTGAAATTGCCGATGGCGCCCCGGTACTCGGTCGCCTGCATTCCGAATGCCTGACCGGCGATGCCTTGTTCAGCCAGCGTTGCGACTGCGGCTCGCAATTAGAGGCAGCTTTGCAGGCGATTGCGCGCGAAGGCCGTGGCGTGTTGCTGTATCTGCGTCAGGAAGGGCGCGGCATCGGGCTGCTGAACAAGATCCGCGCCTACGAATTGCAGGACGGCGGCGCCGACACCGTGGAAGCCAACGAGCGTCTGGGCTTTGCTGCCGATCAGCGCGACTACGCCATGTGCCTGCCGATGCTCGAACATTTGGGCGTGAAATCCCTGCGCCTGATGACCAACAACCCGCGCAAGGTCAAAGCGCTGACCGACATGGGCATCGTCGTCGCCGAGCGCGTGCCGCTGCACACCGGGCACAATCCGCACAACAAACTCTATCTGGCGACCAAGGCCAGCAAGCTCGACCACATGATGGGCAACGAGCATCAGGGCGAGGTCGACCGCGCGTGACCCGTGGCCAGGTGCGGCGGCGGTTGTCGGTGGCCTGGTGGCAATACCTGGCGCTGGCGCTGTTGCCGCTGTTCGTGCTCAACGCGCTGTTCGGTGAAGGCCAGGGCCTGCTGCCGGTGCTGGCAATGCCCTTGTTCATCGCCGGCGTCGCCTCGATGTTTGTCAGCCTGAAGTATTTCGCCCGCTACAAACACGCCCTGATCGCCACGCAAAAAGCCCTCGATACCGCCGAAGAACCCGCCGCCTGGATTGCCCTTGCGGCGCGTCGGCGTACGGCGTTGCTGGTAGCGTCCTTGCCGGCCTGGATTGGCGCACTGGCGGTGTTCGTCGGCCTCGAAGCCGTGCCGTTGATGCTGCTGGCGCTGTCCACCGCCGTGCTGTTCTACCTCTATCGTATTCCGCGTCAACTCGGTTGATGCATCGCCTGTGGCTGGCGGTTCTGCTGCTCGCCCTGAGCAGCCCGGCGCTGGCCGCACTGCGTGTGGTCAGCCTCGCCCCCTCACTGTCTGAAATCGTCGTTGAACTGGATTCCGCTGACCTGCTGGTCGGCGTACTGGATGCGGGCGAGCGGCCGGCGGCGATAGCGGATGTTCCATCAGTGGGCCGCTACGGCCAGCTCGACATGGAGCGCTTGCTCAGCCTGAAACCGGATTTGCTGCTGCTCTGGCCCGGCAGTGTTGGCGCGGGGCAGCGTGATCAGCTCAAGCACCTGAACATTCCGACCTTCGTCGCCGAACCGCACACGTTGACGCAACTCGCGGCGCAGATCGAAGCCATTGCCGAACAGCTCGGGCGTCCTGAACGCGGGGCGAAACGGGCGGCCGAATTGCGCAAACAACTGGATGACCTTCGTCAGCGTTATCGTCGTGATGTGCCGCTGCGGGTGTTTTATCAAGTCTGGGACAAACCGCTATACACCGTGGGTGGCGGGCAGATCATCAGCGATGCGCTTGAGGTGTGCGGCGCGCGCAATGTCTTCGCCGAGCTGAATCTGCCGGCACCGCAGGTGAGTATCGAGGCGGTATTGCAGCGTGATCCGGAAGTGATTGTCGCCGGTGATCAGGCGCAGCTAGGGGCGTGGAAAACCTGGCCGCAGGTGGCGGCGGTCAGGCAGGGGAGACTGCTATTGGTCAGTGACAAAGGTCTGGAAAGGCCCAGTGGTCAGATGATCAGTGCGACCGCCAAACTCTGCCAATTGATCGCGCCGGACATGTAGGAGCTGCCGAAGGCTGCGATCTTTTGATCTTGATCTTCAGCGCTCTTGGCACCTTCAAAAGCAAGGTCAAAAGATCGCAGCCTTCGGCAGCTCCTACAGGGAATCAGTGAACTTCAGGGGTCCACGTCACCCCGAACATCCACACCCGACCTTCCTCACGATAGCCATACTGCGCGCCTTCATAGCTGTAGTTCGCCCGGCTGTAGCCCTTGTCCAGCAGGTTATCCACCTTCAGATCCAGCTTGATCTCACGGTTCAGCGCCCAACTGCTGCGCAGCCCGAGCGTGCCGTAGCCACCCAGCGACTGGGTGTTGTTCAAGTCATCGTAACTGCCGCTGACCAATTGCCAACTGGCGCCGAGTCCCAAGCGATCGAACTGCCGATCCACATCCCAACTGGCCGTGCGCCGCGCCCGCCGTGCCAGTGTGTGCCCGGTATCGCGATCACGTGGATCAATGATCGCTACGCCAAGATTGCTCTGCCAGCCAAACAGCTCGTGCTTCAGTGCCGCTTCAAAGCCATTGATCCGCGCTGACGCAACGTTCTGTGGGCGTGAGTTGCTGCCGAAGATGATCGCGTCTTCCAGGTCGGTACGGTAAATCGAGGCTTCCAGCCGCGCGCTGTCGCTCAACTGGCTGCGCCATTGCAGTTCGTAGCTTTTCGAAGTTTCCGGTTTCAGGTCGGGATTGCTGAAATCCGGGTAGTACAGGTCGTTGAAGGTCGGCGCGCGGAAACCTTCGCTGTAGCTCAGCAGCACGTCGTTATCCGGATTGAGCGGCAGGGTGAAAGTGCCGCTCCAGGTGTTCTGGCTGCCGAACTGCTGGTTGTCGTCGTGGCGCAGGCCGATCTCGGTGGAGAAGCTGTCGGCCTGATAGCGATGCTGGATGAACGCTGCGCGATTCCAGCGGCTGTCCTCGTCAAACGCAGTGCTGCTGTTGACCCGGTCTTCGTACCAGTCGCCGCCCAGAATCAGGCTGTTGCGAGCGTCCAGCGTCAGGTCGTTCTGCCAGTTCACCGAGTCGCGATAAGTGTTGAACACCGTGCGCTCGTCGCTGAGCTTGTCGAAGGTCTTTTCGCGGTTTTCGCTGTGGCCGAATTCGATGCGGGTTTTCCAGGTTTCGTTGACCCGCGCATCGACATAACTGCTGAGGCTGCTGACATTGAAATCACTGTATGGCTGCTGTTGCACCGACTCGAAAGTGTCCATGTCGAAGCGGCCGAACGGGTTGTCGAATTCGCTCCTGCCACGGTTATCCAGCAGATTGGCGCCGACTTCGACGTCATCGGTCAGCGCGTGGCTGAGGCTCAGGCTCAGGGATTTGTTGCGGTAGGCGTCATGGTCGCTGTCGCTTGGATACGACTCGTGGGTACGGTCGAGCCCGGCCGTTTCGTCGAGGCTGGCGCCGAGGTTGAAGCGGGTTTTGTCGTCGCCGCCGGACAAGCCGAGGCTGCGTTCCCATGTCTGCTGACTGCCGAAGCCCAGATGCAGGCGTGGCTGCAAGCCTTGCTCGGTGCCGCGCCTGGTGAAGATCTGGATCACCCCGCCAATCGCGTCGCTGCCGTAGATCACCGAACGCGAACCGCGCAGCACTTCAACGCGCTCGATCTGCTCGATGTTCAGATGTTGCAGGTTGCTGTCGCCGGAAGTCGAGTTGCCGATGCGCTGGCCATCGACCAGCACCAGGCTCTGCGCTGATTGCGTGCCGCGAATGTAGATCCCCGGCAGACTTCCGCGCCCGCCGGTCTGCGCGACTTGCACGCCGGGCACGCGCCGCAGCAGATCGGGCACGTCGCTTGGTTGCAGGCGATCGATGTCTTCGCGGGTGAACACGGTGTTGGCGGCGCTGCTGTCGTTGCGCGCCTCGACCTGACGATTGGCGCTGATCAGCGTGTCCGGCAGCTTCAGCGCCTGATCGCGTTCGAATGTATCGGCAAGGACGCTGGCGGTTGGCAGCAGGAGGAAGGGCAGGGCGAGGCGGGAGAGGTTCATGGCAATCTATGGTCTTTGCAAAACCATGTAGGAGCTGCCGAAGGCTGCGATCTTTTGATTTTGCTTTTTAAAGGTTCCGGAGCTGCCGAAGAGCAAGATCAAAAGATCGCAGCCTTCGGCAGCTCCTACAAGGGATTGCGTCAGCTGTTGAGCAAATCCAGCCGCTGGCGAATCGACGCTTCGATCCCGGCCTCATCCAGCCCGCACTCGGCGAGCATCTGCGCCGGTTTCGCATGCTCGACATAGATATCCGGCAAGCCCAGATGCAGCATCGACTTGAGGATGTTCTCGCGGGCGAGGAATTCGCTGACCGCGCCACCGGCGCCGCCCATGATTGCGTTCTCTTCGATGGTCACCAGCAACTCGTGGTTGCCGGCGATCTCGCGTACCAGCGCTTCATCCAGCGGTTTGACGAAACGCATGTCGACCACGGTGGCGTCGAGCTTCTCGGCAACTTTCAAGGCTTCGCTCAGTTGCACGCCGAACACCAGCATGGCGACCTTGCTGCCCTGACGACGGACGATGCCCTTGCCGATTTCGATCGGTTCGAGATCTTTTTCGATGATTGCATTCGGCCCGCTGCCGCGTGGGTAACGCACCGCCGCCGGGCCGTTGTAGAGGTGGCCGGTGGTGAGCATCTTGCGCAGTTCGTTTTCATCGCTCGGGGTCATGATGAGCATGCCCGGGATGCAGCGCAGGTACGACAGGTCGTAGCTGCCAGCGTGGGTCGGGCCGTCTTCGCCGACCAGGCCGGCACGGTCGATGGCGAACAGCACGTCGAGGTTCTGCACGGCGACGTCGTGTACCAGTTGGTCGTAACCGCGTTGCAGGAATGTCGAATAGATCGCCACCACCGGTTTCGCACCTTCGCAGGCCATGCCGGCAGCGAAAGTGACCGCGTGCTGCTCGGCAATCGCCACGTCGAAATAACGCTCGGGGAAGCGCTCGCTGAACGCCACCAGATCCGAGCCTTCCTTCATCGCCGGGGTAATTCCGACCAGACGAGCGTCAGCCGCCGCCATGTCACACAGCCACTCGCCAAACACCGCCGAATACTTCGGCCCGCTGACGGCTTTCGGCGCAGCGGCGGGGGCGTCCAAAGGTTCGAGTTTGGTGATGGCGTGGTAACCGATCGGGTCGACTTCCGCCGGGGCGAAGCCTTTGCCTTTCTTGGTGACGATGTGCAGGAACTGCGGGCCTTTGAGATCGCGCATGTTGCGCAGCGTGGCGATCAAGGTGGGCAGATCGTGGCCGTCGATCGGGCCGATGTAATTCCAGCCCAGCTCTTCGAACAGGGTGCCAGGGACCAGCATGCCCTTAGCATATTCTTCGGTGCGACGGGCGATTTCCCAGGCGCCGGGCAGGCGCGAAAGGACTTTCTTGCTGCCCTCGCGCATGCTCGCGTAGGTGCGGCTGGAAAGGATCTTCGCCAGATAATTCGACAACCCGCCGACGTTGCGCGAGATCGACATATCGTTGTCGTTGAGGATCACCAGCATGTTGGCGTTGACTTCAGGCGCATGGTTGAGCGCCTCGAAAGCCATGCCGGCGGTCAGCGCGCCGTCGCCGATCACGGCGATGGCCTTGCGATCGCTGTCCTGCAGGCGGGCGGCAATGGCCATGCCCAGCGCGGCGCTGATCGAAGTGCTGGAGTGGCCGACGCCAAAGGTGTCGTACTCGCTCTCGGAGCGGCGCGGGAACGCGGCAATGCCGTCCTTTTGACGCAGGCTGGCCATGCGCTCGCGGCGACCGGTGAGGATCTTGTGCGGATACGCCTGATGCCCGACGTCCCACAGCAGACGGTCGTCCGGGGTGTCGAAAACGTAATGCAGCGCGATGGTCAGCTCGATCACGCCCAGGCCGGCACCGAAATGCCCACCGGTCTGGCCGACCGTGTAGAGCAATTCCAGGCGCAACTCATCGGCCAGGGTTTCCAGCTCGGCTTCGCCTAACCGGCGCAGGCCGTCCGGCGTGTTCGCGCGGTCGAGCAGGGGCGTGGTCGGGCGCTTGCGGGGAATCTCATGAAACGTCGTGGGCATCAGGCGAATCGTTATAGGTATAAAAGATGCGGCAGTTTACCTGATGCATCGCCCCCTGCCCACGCGTTGGTCTTTTTTGGCCGATACGCCGTCAGTTGCGCCGCTCGACGATATACCGGGCCAGCTCGCGCAACGGCTCGGCGGCCGCGTCAAACGGTCGCAGCGCCTGCAAGGCCTGATCGCGCAGTTCCAGAGCATAGGCCTTGGCGGCGTCGAGGCCGAGCAGGGCCGGGTAGGTCGGCTTGTCGCGGGCGATATCGGCGCCCTGACGTTTGCCGAGGGTCGCGGTATCGCTTTCCACGTCGAGGATATCGTCCTGCACCTGAAAGGCCAGACCAATGGCCTGTGCATAAGTCTGTAACGCCTGAAGCTGATCAGGCTGGGCGCGGCCGCTGGCCAGGGCGCCGAGCCTGACGCTGACTTCAATCAGCGCGCCGGTCTTGTGCCGGTGCATTTGTTCGAGGGCTGTTTGATCGAGTTTGAGACCGACCGAACCCAGATCGATGGCCTGACCACCGACCATGCCCGCAGGGCCGGCTGCATGGGCCAGCGCAGTGACCATCTGCAGACGGATTTCGCTGCTGCAATCGCTCAGGCGCGGGTCGAGCAGGGCGCTGAAGGCCAGGCTCTGCAAGCCGTCACCGGCGAGGATCGCGCAGGCTTCGTCGAATTTCTTGTGGGTCGTCGGCTGGCCGCGACGCAGATCGTCATCGTCCATCGCCGGCAAATCGTCGTGCACCAGCGAGTAGGCGTGGATCAACTCGACCGCACACGCCGCGCCGCTGGCCTGTTCAGCCTTTGCGCCGAGGGCTTCGCACGCCGCGTAAGCCAGCAACGGGCGCACGCGCTTGCCGCCGTTCATCACGCTGTAGCGCATCGCTTCGTAGAGCCGCGCCAGTTCCGGCAGCGGCGCGTTGAACAGCGTTTCCAGCGCCGCGTTGACCCGGGCCTGACTGCTCGCCGAATACGCCGCGATCATTCTGGCTCATCCGCGTCGAAGGGTTCCTCGGCGAGCTCGCCATCGCGCTCCAGCAGCACCTGCACTTTCTGCTCGGCCTGGGCCAGCGCCGCCTGGCAGTCACGGGTCAGGCCGATGCCCTGCTCGAAAGCGGTCAGCGAGTCTTCCAGCGACAATTCACCGTTCTCCAGACGCTCGACCAGTGTTTGCAGGTCGGCGAGGGATTGTTCGAAATCCAGTGCAGCTTTTTTGCGGGCCATGGCGGCAAATTCCGGTAGACGTTAAACCGGCGCGACACTAGCAGATAGGGGGGGTATGGGCAAATGAGCGGGCCGTCGCCAAGCCTCTCCATAACGGTCGGCGAGTCAATCCGGATAGTTGATTTTGTAACGCGTACTGCGTCCGCCGCCCGGCAGGCGTTGCAGGCAGCCCTTGTCCAGCAACTCCGCCAGATGCCGCGTCGCGGTGGCTTTGGAAACTTTCGCAACCGCTTGATATTGCCCTGCGCTGAGGCCCTGTTCGAAACCGCGCTCACCGCCATCGAGCAAGCGATTGAGCACTTTGATCTGCTCCGCTGAAAGGTCGGATTCGCGGTGCGCCTGCCAGAAGCGAGTCTTGCCCAACACCGAATCTATCCGGGTGATGGCTTGCTGCAGGCTGCGCAGCAGTGTCTGCAAAAACCAGGTCAGCCATTCGGTGATATCGAGCGTGGCCTTTTGGCTCGACTCCAGAATCCGGTAATAACCGGCGCGATCCTCGAGAATGCTTGCGGACATCGCGTAGAAGCGGATCGCCTGCGCTTCGCCTTGAGCCAGCGCCAGATCGGTGATGGTGCGGGTCAGACGACCGTTGCCATCGTCGAAAGGGTGCAGAGTGACAAACCAGAAATGCGCGATGCCAGCGCGTAACAGCGGATCCAGCGAAACCTGATCGCGGCTGGCTTCGAACCAGCTCAAAAAACGCTCAATTTGCTGTTCCAGCCCTTGGCGCGGTGGCGCCTCAAAGTGAACCGTTGGCCGGTCGAGCCGACCGGACACCACCTGCATCGGTTCGTCGCCGCGCAAGGTACCGACGAGTATTGGCCGCGCGCTGAACATCGCTTCCTCGGCGGGGAAAAGCCAGGTGTGCCATTCCAGCAATCGGGCCAGGGTCAGCGGCTCGTCGAAGCCATGGGTGGCATCGAGCATCAATTGCGCCAAGCCCTCGCTACGCTGGCTGACGCTATCGCGATCAATCCATTCCAGACCCAGGCGCCGGGCCAGAGAAGAACGCACGGAGCCGACATTCAGTTGCTCACCTTCGATGGCGGAGGAGGTGACGATGTTCTGAAGCAACGCATCGAGCTCGCTCTGTGCGCTCATCGAATCGCCCACTGAGCCGGCCATTCCCAAGAGTCGGCCCTGCATCTGCACGCACTCGCGCAGCAGCGGGGCGAGGCGCTCTGCTTGCCAGTTGAAGTCGGGCCAATCCGGTTGTTGCCAGATCCAATGTGCGGTCATTGATCACCTGTCGTAGAAGCGTGAGCCGAATAAAAACGCTATTCGGCTCATTTGGTGAGCCGAATATGCCGCCTATTCGGCTCATCGTCTACCCGGATGGCGCGATTCCTACAGCAATCACACATGTATCCGATTGTTAAAAAACTGCCGAATCGCTACTCTTCGCCGCTTCTACGGCCCCGACAGTTGCGGGGCATTCAGACGAAACGCAGTTAACCGCTGTGAAGTACCGAGGATCGGGTGCAAGGTTTCGTTCAAGGCATGGCAGGAGGCGTCACATGCGTTCATTTCTTTTGCTGCTGATCGGCCTCGCCTGCGCGCCTGCGCTGTGGGCCGCGCCGACTGCGCAGTTGTCCGAGCCGGTCGGCGGCTGGCGTTATCACGGCCTGCTCGATCGTTCGGAAAATCCGCAGGTCGCCTACCCGACGCCGCCGATCGATCGCGGCATTCAGCGCAATCGCACGATGATCCAGGGCCAGCTCAAAGCCCTCGGCCACATGCGTCCGCCGCACAGCCTCGCCGTCAACGGCAATCCATTGAATCTGTACACCGATGATCAGGGACGTTTTGCCCGGCCCTACGCATTTGGCGCCGGTTCCAACAGCGTCGAAGTGATCAGCGCCGAGGGCCAGTCGCTCAAGCGCGTGCAATTTTATGAAGCAAATAATCTGCGCACGCCGGCGAAGATTCGTCTTGTCTTGGGATGGGACGACCCGAAAGCCGAGCTGGATCTGCATATTGTCACCCCCGACGGTCAGCATGCCTTTTGGGCACGGCCGGCGCTGAGCAATGGCGGCGGCCTCGACCCGGATGGTGTCGACGGCCCCGGCCCGGAAATGTTCACCATGACCGCGCCGCTGCACGGCACGTATCTGGTCTACGTCAACTATTGGGGCAATTACGGCGATGGTGGCTATAACTTCGAGGAAACCAGTAATCAGAACGAGGTGATCACCTCGCAGATCACCCTGGTGCTCAACGAAAACACCGTCGACGAAAAACGCGAAACCTTCATCGTGCCCCTGCGGGCGATCGGTGATCTGCTGCTGGTCAAGACTTTCAACTATTAAGCATCCCGCCACGGATGAACTCGGATGTTGTGAACATGAGCGATAACACTGTGACTCCAGCTGCCGCGACACCGGCGGCCAAACCTTCGCGGCGCTGGCCGCTGGTATTGCTCGGCCTGTGCCTGGTGGCCGGTGTGGCGGGCGGTTTCGGCTGGCTGCTGCTCAAGCCCAAAGCGCCGCCGGCGACACTTGCCAGTGACAAGCTCGGCCTCGGCCGTCCAGACGCCTTGCTCGAAACCCGTTCACTGAGCCAATTGCCCAAGGACCTGCTGACAGTGCCGTTCCTCAAGGCCACGCTTACCGAGGATTTCGTCTTCTATTACGAAACCCACGCCGATCGCCTCGGCCTGATCGGCAGCCTGCGGCGGATCATCTACGAGCATGACCTGAAGTTGCAGGACAGCCTGATCGAGCAGCTTTTCGATCAACCGGCCGATGTTGCGCTGTGGCGTGGCGCCGATGGTCGTTTGAAGGATTTCCTGCTGGTGATGGATCGCGGCGGGTTGGCCAAGCTGCTCGAGCCGTTGGCGAAAGTGGCGCTGGATGACACCCAGCTCAGCGTCTTCGGCACTCTCAAAGTCGGCGGCGATGACGTGCCGCTGTATCAACTCAGCTACAACGCCAGCAAATCGCTGCTGTTTGCGTCGCGCGGCGACAAACTGGTGGTGTTGTCCAATCCAGCCAAGTACTACGACCCCGAGAGCGGCGTCTCGGAAGAGTCGGGCCGCGTTTCCGCGCAAGCGCTGGCGGCGTTGCTCAATGGTGAAAAACTCTTCCCCGAAGCGTTCGGCTTGCCAGCGAAAAGTCCGGAAACCAAGCAGCGTCTTTCGGTCAATTCCAGCGTGCTCGCGATGGGCTATCAGCGCTTTATCCCGAATTTCGCCGGACTGCGTTTCGACATGGACGACAAGGGCTGGCACAGCTATCTGGCCATGGATGAGCTGGAAAACCAGCCGGACTTCGACTTCAAACCGGTTTGGCAAGCGATGCCGCTGGGGGCGAGCGCTTGCGTGACCCTGTCAGTGGCGGCCGAACCGCAGAAGCCGATATTGATCAAACTCGGCGCCGAAGAAGCAGTGGCGCAGACCCTCACCGAACATGTCGCCGGCGCGGCCGGCCTGTGCTGGTACGCCGATTCGCGGTTGTACACACCGTTGCTGGTAGCCAGCCTCAAAGACGAGGACAGCAGCAAGCTTGACGGTGATCTGGGCAAATTGTTCGGCTCGATGGTCGGCGCGTTCGAAGCCAATGTCGCCGAAAGCGTATTCCCGGTGATCGACAAGCAGGAAGGCCAGAGCCACGTCTGGCAGCGTCAGGTCAGTTCCAGTTTCGGTCCGTACGCGGCGAAGACCGCTGAAAACCCGGAGGCGATTTCCGGCAAGGCGTTCATGAAAGTCAGCCTCGCCCGTCACGGCTCGACGCTGCTGTTTTCCCTCGACGACAAACTTGTCGACAAAGCCCTCGGCACCCTCGACAAGCGTTTCCCGCCGATGGCCGACGTTTTGCCAAAAGACGTACTGATGCCGATCTACTTCGGCCCGGACGCGATGGCGCAACTGATGCAGCGCGAAACCCTCGACAGCCTGCCCCAGGACATGGAGCCGGTGTTCTACAACGCTGCGCAAACCTACCTGATACCAAAACTGCGCACACTTGGCGGCTACGGCAAATATGCCCTGACCTTGCCCGAAGGCAGCGAGCCTGACGGCCACTGGCAATGGCTGCCGCTGGAATGGAAAGCGCTGTGAGCGCACTGATCCGCAGCCTCGGCTTGCTTGCGTTGCTGCTGAGCGCAGGCGCCCGTGCAGTTGAAGCTCCAGCGCTCGACCCGGCGCAATCCCAAGTGTTTCGCGCCTGGTTTGTGCGTATTGCTCAAGAGCAATTGAGCCAGGGCCCGAGCCCGCGCTGGTATCAGCAGGACTGCGCCGGTCTGGTGCGCTTTGCCGCCAACGAAGCGCTGAAAGTCCATGACGACAAATGGCTGCGCAGCAATGGTCTGTCCAATCGCTATCTGCCGCCGGAACTGGCGCTGAGCGATGCGCAACGCAAGCTCGCGCAACAGTGGCAGCAGGGCGGCGGCAAGGTCGGGCCGTACGTCAACGCGATCAAACTGATTCAGTTCAACAGCCATCTGGTCGGCCGCGATGTGTCGCAGGCGCGGCCCGGTGACCTGATGTTTTTCGATCAGGGCGACGACCAGCACCTGATGATCTGGATGGGCCGCTACATCGCCTATCACACCGGCACCACCACCCCCACTGACAACGGCATGCGTTCGGCAAGCCTGCAGCAACTCATGACATGGAAGGACACCCGATGGATACCCGACGCAGCCAACCCCAACTTCATCGGCGTCTATCGACTGAACTTTCTCTCCCAATGACCGGTGCCCGCATGTTGCGTATCTGTTCGCGAATTTTCTTGCTGTTGGCGTTGTTGCTGCCGTTTACCTGGGTCAACGCCGAAGACTCGGTGGAGCCGAGCAATTACACGCCGGTGGCCGGTGAGAGTTTCTTTTTGCTTGCCGACAGCAGTTTTGCCAGCGACGAGCCGGCGATGGTCCGCCTCGAAGCCCCGGGTCGTGACTACCGGCGTTTTCGCATGGAGCCGTACGGCGGCGCCGACATTCGCGTATATCGCATCGACAAGCCGCTGGATTTCCTCAAGCGCCAGAAGAACCTGCATCGCGTCGTCAGCGACGGCCAGTTCAAGGGCGAAGGTCTGTCCAACACTCTCGCCTATCTGTGGGATAACTGGTATCGCAAATCCCGGCGGGTGATGCAGCGTGCGTTCTCCTACGAGTCGCGCAAGCAGATCACCGAAGAAGTGCCGGAGCTGAAAATGGGCGAGGCCATGGCCGCGCCGACGCCGTACGACGCGCAGCCGCAATTCGCGCTGATCCCGGGTCTGCCGGTGGTCAGCCAGTTCCGTTATCCGCTGTGGCAGGCCAAGCCTATCCAGCCGCCGGCCGGGGTTAATCTGGCCGGCTCGTCCAGCGACTTCGTCAGCGTCGCGCCGGGCAACGTCTACATCCCGCTGGGTAACCTGAAGCCTGGGCTGTATCTGGTTGAAGCGCTGATCGGCAAGTACCGCGCGACCACCATGGTTTTCGTCTCCAACACCGTCGCGGTGAGCAAGATTGCCGGTGACGAATTACTGGTCTGGGCCGCGCGCAAACACGAGGGCAGCTCGGTGCCGAAGGTCAACGTGCTGTGGACCGATGGCCTCGGCGTGATGAGCAGCGGTGCTACCGATGCCGACGGTCTGCTGCGCCTGAAACACGTCAGCCCGGAGCGCTCGTTCGTCATCGGCGAGGACGAAGAGGGCGGCGTGTTCGTCTCGGAAAACTTCTACTACGACAGCGAAATCTACGACACCAAACTTTACGCCTTCACCGACCGGCCGCTGTATCGTCCGGGCGATTGGGTGTCGTTGAAAATCGTCGGTCGCGAGTTCAAGAATGCCCGTGATTCGGTGCTACCGGGCGCGGCGGATGTCAGTGTCAGCGTGCTTGATGCCACGGGGACCGAATTGCAGACCCTCGATCTGAAACTGGATTCCAAGGCCGGTACCCAGGGCCGTTTCCAGTTGCCGGATAACGCCGTGGCCGGTGGTTACGAGATCCGTTTCAACTACAAGGAGCAGGCCTACAGCAGTGCTTTCCGTGTGGCTGAATACATCAAGCCGCACTTCGAAATCTCGCTGAATCTGGCCAAGCAGGATTACCGTACCGGTGAGCCGGTGAAAGGCAGTCTGGTGTTGCTCTACCCGGACGGCAAACCGGTGGCCAACGCCAAATTGAGCCTGAGCCTGCGCGCCCAGCAACTGTCGATGGTCGACAACGAGCTGCAATACCTCGGGCAATTTCCGGTGGAGCTGACCAGCACCGAACTGACCACCGACAGCAAGGGCAACGCGACCCTCGATCTGCCAGCCGCCGACAAGCCAAGCCGCTACATGCTCACTGTGTTTGCCAGCGACGGCGCGGCTTATCGGGTCAAGACCACCAAGGAAATCCTCATCGACCGTGGCGCGGCGAGCTTCCGCTTGAGCGCGCCGCAGCGGTTCAGCGCGGTCGGCGACAAGGTTGTCTTCAGCTACGCGAATGAGGGTGGCACCGAACAAAGCAAAGCCGTAACGCCGAGCAGCTACGCCTGGGTGCGCCTGGAAGATCAGAGCACCGGCGAAGGCAAACTCGCCGCAACGGACAAAGGCTTCAGCCTCGCCTTCGAACGTCCGGGCACCTACAACCTGACGCTGAAGGATCAACACGGTCGCGTCCTCGGCGCCACCGGCCATTCGGTCACCGGCGACGGCGTGAAAGCGGTGCCGGGTACCGTGGAAATCGTCCTCGACAAGCCCGAGTACAAGGCGGGCGAAGAAGCGCTGGCGCTGATCACCTTCCCTGAGCCGGTCAGCGATGCACTGCTGTCGCTGGAGCGCGACAAGGTCGAGGCCACTGCGCTGCTGGCCAAGGGCGCTGACTGGTTGAAGCTGGAAAAACTCAGCGACACCCAATACCGCGCGCGCATTGCGGTGAAGGATAACTTCGCGCCGAACCTGACCTTCTCCGTGCTCTACACCAAGGGCGGTCAGTACAGCTTTCAGAACGCCGGGATCAAAGTGGTCGCGCCACAAATCGACGTGGCGATCAGCACCGACAAAGCGGTGTACCTGCCGGGCGATACGGTCACGGTCGACCTGACCACTCAGTTCGCCGGCAAAGCGGTTCCGGCGCATCTGACGGTCAGCGTGGTCGACGAAATGGTCTACGCGCTGCAACCGGAAGTCGCGCCGACCATCGACCAGTTCTTCTATCACCCACGGCGCAACAACGTGCGCACCAGTGCCAGCCTGTCATTCATCAGCTACGACGTGGCATTGCCGGGCAGCCCCGGCGCACCGGGCAAGGCCAATCGCAGCGAGCGCGGCGTGAAAGTGCTTGAGCGTCCGCGCCGTGAAGACGTCGACACCGCTGCGTGGCAACCGGAGTTGTTGACCGGCGCCGACGGCAAAACCCGCTTCACCTTCAAGATGCCGGACTCGCTGACCCGCTGGCGCATCACCGCGCGGGCGATTGCCGATGACGGTCAGGTCGGGCAGAAGAAGCAGTTTGTCCGTTCGGAAAAACCGCTGTACCTGAAGTGGAGCGGGCCGAGCAGATTCCGCAAGGGCGATCAGCCGCAACTGGGTGTGTTCGCTTTCAGTCAGGCGGAGAAACCGGTCAAGGCTGAACTGGTGACTCACTATGCCGGTAGCGAACAACGTCTGCCGGTGACTCTGAACAGCGGCATCAATTACCTGCCACTGCCGGCGTTCGCTTTGGCCTCTGGCGAGTGGACGGCGGAGCTGGTGCAGGACGGCAAAGTCGCCGATGCCCTGGCTGTGCGCTTGAGTGCCACCGGTGAAGGCTGGCAGGTCACCCAGACACAAAGCCTCGACGTGGTCAGCGGCGATACGCCGTTGAGTTTGCCGGCGGATGCCACGGATATCCGCCTGCGTCTGGATGACAGTCCGCAAGCGCTGTTCCGTTCCGCCCTCGATGATCTGCTGAGCTACCCGTACGGCGGCGTCGAGCAGACGGCCAGTCGCTTGCTGCCGCTAAGCATCGCCTATCCATCGCTGGCTTCGAACCCGCAGATTCGCGATCGCTTGCGCCTGATCATGCAGAACAGTCGTCTGCGCCTGGTGCAAATGGCCGGGCCGTCGGCGAGCTTTACCTGGTGGGGCTACGACGGTGAGCCCGATGCCTTTCTCACCGCCTATGCCTATTTCGCCGACTGGAATGCCAGCCGCGTACTCGACCTGACCCTGCCGCCGGAGCACTGGCAGCGGGTGCTGGAGGTTTATGCCAAGCAAGCGCCGAATACGCCATTGCTGCAACGGGCGCTGATTCTGTCGTTCGCCAAACAGATGCAGCTGCCAGTGAACACGCTGCTCAGCGGTTTGATCGACGATCTGGCCATGGCCGGTGAAGGCGCTGCCGAAGCCTTGCTCGACGACGGCCAGGACAGTCTGGTGATGAACGACCCGGATTCGGCGCTCGGTCTGGCGGCGGCGCGGGTACTCACTGCATCGTTGGCCTCGCAGGCGAAAGTTGCTTTGCCGGAGGCGTTCAATCGGCAACTGGGCGCAGCGCAACAACGTCTGGCGGTCAGCTCGCAGCCCTTCGTTGAGGCACTGAACCTGTCGCTGCAACCGTTTGATCAGGCTCGTGCGACAGCGCTGCTGCAACGGTTACTGCCGCAGCAATCGACACTGGAACGTGCACTGGCGCTGACCTGGCTGCAACGCAGCATCGCTCAGGCTTCGCCGACCATCGCGCTGATGCCGGGTGAGGGCTGGAAGAAAAGCTACGGCGCCAGCGGCGAGATGTACTGGACATGGCAAGGTGCGACGCCGCTGCCGAGCGTGCTGAGCGTGTCCGGCACGCAAGAGCGACCGCTGCGTGCAGCGCTGAGCTTCCAGACGCAACAGCCGCAGGTCGATCCAATGGCCGTGACCATCACCCGGCGCCTGTCGCGTCTGGTGCCGGGCGACGAAGCGTTCACCTTTAAACTCGAGCCGGTCGGCACTAAACCGTTGTCCAGCGACAGCCTGTACCTGGACGAGGTGATCCTCACCAGCAAGGCAGCGAAACCGCTGCGCTATGGCATGCTTGAAGTGCCGCTGCCACCGGGCGCGGATGTCGAGCGCACGACGTGGGGCATCAAGTTGCAGGGCAAGGACGGCACCGAACCGACCGCGCTGGAGAAGGCGCGTTTCGAACCGGGACAACTGGCATACGCGGTGCCGGTCGACGCGCTGAGTGGTGAGTTGCGCCTGCGTCATCTGGTGCGCTTCTCGCAGAAGGGCCAGTTCAACCTGCCGCCGGTACGCTTCAAGCAAGTGTATGCACCGCAGCATCAGGCCCAGGAGGCGAAAGCCGCCCTCGGTCAGGTCACGGTCAACTGACATGCGCCGGCCGCTGTTGTGGCTGCTGATGGGTGTGATGCCTGCGCTGGCGACAGCGCAGGACGAGCCGTTGCGCGTGGCCTATCAGGGCGACTTGTTGTCGTTGAGTCAGACGCAACTGACCAAGCGCGAACCGTTGCCAGCGTCGCTGGATGCGCCGCTGGGCAGTCTGTGGAAGTTGTTCGTCTACGCGTGGCTGGTGGATACCGGTGCACAGGAACCGGCGTATGAATGTCGCGGGCAGTCCAAAGAAGAAGTTTATTGCTGCTCGGCGGGCGGCAGGATAGAGCGGGATCAGGCGCTGGTGAAATCCTGCGGTCTGTATTTCGAACCGGCGCGGTTGGGCATTGCAGCGACGGATTGGCGAGCGTATTGGCAGGCGCGGCAAGCGCCGTCGTGGTTGCTGGATTTGCCAGCCGTGCAACCGGCAACAAGGGTTTCGGTTGCCGAGTTATTGAGCGTTCTGGCGTTGCTGCCAGCGCAGGAACAGATGCGCCGCGTGCTGCTCGATGTCGTGCTGAACGCGTCGGACGGCAATGTTGTCGGCGAGTTGGGCGGACGCCTGCGGGTGAAGACCTGGAGCTGGCTCGGCGACCAGGATGCACAATCGCGCCAGGGTGGATTCGCCGGCTGGAGCGCCGACGGCGCACCGATCTGGGCGGGTGGGCGCGGTACCAGTCAAATGGTTCTGCGTCACTACGGTCAGGCGCTGGCCAGCGTGTTGCCGACGGCGTGGCCAGCGGACACGGGGCGTTGTGTGGAAGTCGGGCTGTTTTCGAAATATCCGGTTTCGAAGGTTCTGGTCGGGGACCGTGTCGCCACGTCCGGGCCATTGCGCGGCGACTACCGCGTCGAATTCGCCAACGGCAATGCGCTGGACATCCACAGCGATGGCGAACTGTTTCTGCTCAACGACAAACTCGTCGCAAGACTTGATCGCGAAGAATATGTCGCTCGCGTTCTCGAACGCGAAGCCAAACCGCAACCCGCCGAAGCCGCCAAGGCGCTGGCCGTAGCGATCCGCACTTATCTGCTGCAAAACGCCACGCGCAACGGCGACTGCCTGAGCATCGACGACAGCAGCAATCGCCAGCGCGTCGCCCCGCGTCCAGCCTCGGCCGAGTCACGCAACATCGCGGCGTGGACGGCGGACCTGGTACTGGCCGGCAGCACCGTCACCTATCACTCCGACCAGCCCGGCCCGGACAAACTCGCCTGGCAGCAAGCCGTCGAGCAAGCGAACGCCGGCCAACGTTACGACGCGATTCTGCTGCACGCCTATCCACGCGCCAGCCTCAGCCGTTGGGACAACCCGGTCGCCTCCTGCGAAGCATTGCCCGCCGCGCAAGACTGGCTGCAAAAGCAGCGACGCGGCTGGCGTCCGAGGCTTGAAAGCGAAACCGGCTACAACGAAGTCAGCACTTTCGCCGTATGCAAACTCGCCTTCGGCCGACCCTTCGTCGACCGCGAACGCCAGCGCATTTACGTGCGCGGGGTACTGACCCTGCAGGATCGCCTCGACCTGACTCATGAATATCTGCACCTGGCCTTCGAAGCACACCCCAACGGCCAGGATGAAACCTACATCGAAGGGCTCGCCCGTCACCTTTTGCTGGAATAGACCATGACACTCCGTTATCCACAGGTCTTGCTGCTGCTCTGTGCCCTCAACGTGCTGCCGCAAGCATTCGCCGCCGATGGCGTCAAACTCGACACCCCGGTGGGCGGCTGGCGCAGCGGCGCACCGCAAGGCGAGGGCGAAAGCTTCCGCCAGACCGTCAACTACCCGGCCTCGTCGGTCAACACACCGCTTGGCCAGGCCAATACCGCCAGAATCAGCGGCCAGATCAAAGCCGTGCCGAAGAACAACGAACCCGGCCGCCTGATCGTCAACGGCGTCAGCATGCCGCTGAAAATCGACCCCGCCGGCGGCTTCGATCGCCCGTTCTCCTTCCCCAACGGCAGCAACAGCGTCGAAGTGCGCAGCGCCGACGGCCAGCAACGCCACCGCACGCAATTCCTCAACGCCCGCGGCGGCGCCACCCCGGCCAAACTGCGCGTCCTGCTCGCCTGGGACAGCGACGGCACCGACCTCGACCTGCACCTGATCACCCCCGATGGCGCCCACATCTGGTATGGCAACCGCAGCGCCGCCAACGGCGCCGCCCTCGACGTCGACGTCACCACCGGCTACGGCCCGGAGATCGCCGCCATGCCCGCGCCGATCAAAGGGCAGTATCTGGTGTACGTGAATTATTACGGCGGCGGATATCGCGGGGATGACGAAGGTGGGGATGAAGCGGTGCAGGCGCTGACCACGGCGCAGGTGACGGTCATCACAGAAGAAGGCACGCCGAGCGAGAAGATGGAGACGTTTGTAGTGCCGATGCGGACGGCCGGGGAATTGACGCTGGTGAAGTCGTTCAGTTATCCGTGACGGAAATTGGGCAGCAGGTTGCTGCCCAATTTTATCGAGCGTCTTTCAGGCCGCTAATCCAGGCCGGAAAGTACTGGATGTCAGGCGCTTGAGCGCAATATCAAGGGCCTGATCATCGAACAGTTTGCTCTTGCGAGCCGCAGCACCGGCGCCACCTTCCCAATGCTTCAATGCTTCGCGTAGCGCTGGAACAGTCGCAGATACCCCTTCCTGGCTCAACAACCAATCGACCGTGGCCAATAACTCCATACCGAATGGCGATTCAAAACCGTCAATCAGTTGAGCCGTACGTTCCAACGCTTGCGAATATGCCTTGGCCTCAGTCTTGAGATACGTTTGTAAAAACGCTTTGCGATCTTGATCAAACCAGATCACATCATTAATGCCTGCGTCGCTGATGCGCTTGTCACAGTGCAGATAGCTGCCATCGAGGTTATCAAGCAGGTGTTCAAGCCGGTTGGCGTATGGGCCATATTTATGTGCGACGAACTTCAGGTTCAGAAGGTTCTCGGTATCTGGCAGCTGCTCGATAGCGCGCTCAAGAAACCAGGCGAGCTTCTGAATCTCCAGCAGACTGCACTCCATGCCTAAAACCCAGTAGCGACGAACCAGTTCGGCGATAAGCGCCCGGGCTGGCGTGAGCTTTTCTACGCCCGCGCGTTTGGCGACATTCAGATACTGATTGGACGGCTCGAACACCAAGACATCAGCATCGAGATCTCCCAACACTTCGACAATCTGTTCACGGACGTCAGGCCACTTCAAACCGCCGTTACCAGCACCTAACGGTGGAACCGCAACGGATTTCACTTCGTTTTCAAGCAGGAACCGCCGCAGGTCATGCAAACCTTCGGTGATCCATGCCATCTGCGACGGCGACCGCCAGTGGCGCTTGGTGGGGAAATTCACGATCCAGCGAGGGCCGTCGAGTTCGTTGGTGGCAGTCACATGCATTTTGCCGGTTTCTACTTCCCCGGCCTTACACGCCGCTGCATACACGCGGTAATTCTGCGCAAAGCGCTCTTTGAACATCAATGCGATGCCCTTGCCCATCACGCCTACGGTATTCACCGTGTTGACGAGGGCTTCTGTTTTGGCTTCCAGCAGGTTGCCTTGGGTGAATCTGATCATTGGAAATACCATTTGGGACGCGCATGGACATGCAACGTCAGGCTCTGGGTGCGATGTCTGCTTCTGAGGGTGTACGCGTTGTACTTTTTACAAATGATCAGCACTTGCACCTCGGCGGCGTGCGTCCGGCAAATGGGATGTTTCGAAATCAGGTCCGGGATGGCAAGCGATCTTGCGCAACCTCGTAGGCTGCCTCCCGCTCACGTTTGCCTATGGCGACCACGAACACCAGGATTTCGTGATCAAGTACCTGATAGATCAAGCGATAACCGGCGCTTTTCAATTTCACTTTATAGCAGTCTGGTAGCTCGCGAAGCCGATTGGCTTCGATTCGAGGATTCTCCAAGACCTCAGCCAGTTTTTTTTTGAACTGTTGGCGAACCGTATCGCCCAGCTTGTTCCACTCTTTTAACGCACGTCGATCAAACTCAAGCTCATAAGTCATCCAGACTCACCTTGACCCGCTGAGGGGATGCGAGACGTTCGGTGACTACGGCAATCAGCGCTTCATCCTCTTCACTGAGCAGCGCCGCTTTGAAGGGTAACTTGCCTCGCTCTGCTACATATTGGAGGGTTTGGCGCAGAAGCTCCGACGGCGTGACGCCGAGCTTTTCGAGTTCTGCGAATGAGCGCTGTTTCAGATCATCATCGATGCGGATGTTGATGGAAGCCATGATGGGATACCTGTAATGACGGTTGTCGTTACGGTAACAAGGGGATCGCGTTCTCGACAAGTGAGAATTCAAGTTCCGGACGGTAGGCGTAGCCTTTTTGCAGGCATTAAAAAGCCGGCTTGTGGCCGGCTTCTCGGGGACTGGCTTGGTTTATTTTTGGTAAACCGCGCCAGCCTTCAAAACGTACATCCGGATCTGCGTCCGGCTGTGGGACTTGGTCAGACGTTGGTCTGCCGCGTCGGGCGTCATCCGAGCCGCTGGGCGGGTCGATGCGCGAATGTGGGGCGCAGGATACTGAGTTTTGCTTTGGATTCCCAGCCTCAAGTGCGGTTTAGAGCGACTGAAGCGGTACAAACTCGGGATTTGTACCGGTTGTCAGGGCCTCTTCGCGGGCGAGCCCGCTCCCACAGGTTCTGGCAAACAGTCATAGAAACGGCACCACCGGCCGGCGCTTGCCCAGTGTCGACCACCAGAACACCCAGCCAAGAATGTGAATCCGCTGCTCTTCGATCTGCGCCGGCCGGAAGACCTCGTCGGGGTATTCGGCGCTGTTGTGGCTGCGCATGCGCAGGCCGTTGCCGGGCATGCGGTGCAGGTATTTGATGCGCAGCATGCCGTCGTGCTCTACGGCGTAGATTTCGCCGTCGACGACCTGGGTCAGACCGCGGTCGATGGCGACGATGGAGCCGTCTTCGATGCGATCGGCCATGCTGTTGCCGATCATGTGCGCGCAGATGGCATTGGCGTGCTGGATGTCGAGTTGATCGAGGTGGGCGCGGGGCAGGCGCAGGGATTGGTCGGGGTCGAGGATGACGTGGGTTTTGCCGTCGCCGTTGGCGATCGGGGTTTCCTTGAAAAATGCCAGGTCGATGTCGCTGGGGTTGATGACGGTGTAGACGCCGCAGATGGACTGGGCATCGAACGTGTCGCCGTTGCTGGCGGGTGGGTGCAGGCGCGCGACCTCCTTGACGCCTTCCCCGGTTTTCAGCCATTCACTATTGACCGACAACAGGCGTGAGACTTCTTCCATGCGATACGCCGGGACGCCCCGGGTGTACCAGTTATGAACGTTTTGGGCTTCCGTGCCCCAGAACCTTGCGAAATCCGTGGTGCTGATGTTCGCTGCTTCCAGGAGTGCCTTGAATCGTGGACCGCTAGTGTTCTTTCTCATAAACACGGAGTCTACGGCCGGACTAGAGCGGTTTGAATAAACCGGGCGTTCAAAAAAAGCCTGTATTTTGCGACGGGATGTAAGACGTACTTGTGGGAAATTAAACAGATTAAAACTGCATGTAGGAATTTAAACGGTTTGTTTAGTCGGGCTTTTTCAAGAGCCCCTCACCCCAACCCTCTCCCGGAGGGAGAGGGGGCCAACCAAGGTGTATTTCGAGTTATATCGACCAGAACAACCGAGTCGATTATGCAGACGCCAATAACAAAAAACCCCGGAAATCCGGGGTTTTTTTCAAGCGTCACGCAAGGCGCATTGGCTTAGCCCTTGTAGGCGGCAACCGACTTGGTGATCGCTTCGCGGGCGGCGTCTGCACCGGCCCAGCCTTCGATCTTGACCCACTTGCCCTTCTCGAGATCCTTGTAGTTCGCGAAGAAGTGCTCGATCTGCTGGATCAGCAGGGGTGGCAGGTCGGTGTATTCCTTCACGTCGACGTACAGCTGCGACAGCTTGTCATGTGGCACGGCGATGACTTTAGCATCGCCGCCGCCGTCGTCGGTCATGTTCAGGATGCCGACTGGACGCGCGCGGATTACCGAGCCTGGCGCTACCGGGTAAGGGGTCACAACCAGCACGTCGAGGGGATCACCGTCGTCAGCCAGGGTGTTCGGGATGTAACCGTAGTTGGCCGGGTAGAACATTGGGGTGGCCATGAAACGGTCAACGAACAGGCAATCGCTGTCTTTGTCGATTTCGTATTTGATCGGCGCGTGGTTGGCCGGGATCTCGATCGCGACGTAGATGTCGTTCGGCAGGTCTTTGCCAGCCGGAATCTTGCTGTAGCTCATTGGGCGTTGCCCCCGTAGTTGACCAAAAACACTTGGCCGGATTGACCAAAAAGTGGCGGCGATTATAGGCACATTCCTACGCCGACGCCACGTACCAGAAGTCGTGCAGAGCTTAGTCGTGCGCCTGATAGACCGGGTCTGTGGCCTGAAGTTGCTGCAGTCTGCCCAACGGATCCTGCCGGTAGAAAAGCTGCAGTTGCAAGTAGACCTGTGGATAAGCCTCATGCAGCAGATCCGGGGCGCTGAAGAAGTATTCGCTGGTGACGGCGAAGAACTCCGCCGGGTTCTCGGCGGCGTAGGGATCAATGGCGGTTTCGGCGTCTGGATCGTGGTCGAGTTGGCGATTGAGGTCGTCGTAGGCGGCCTGCATCACTTCAGCCCAGTCGCTGACGCGCATGTCGGTGTGCAGTGGCGGCAGGCCGTTGGCGTCGCCGTTGAGCATATCGAGCTTGTGCGCCAGTTCGTGGATCACCAGGTTGTAGCCTTCCCAGCCACCGCTGGCCTGTACGCCGGGCCAGGCGAGAATCACCGGCCCCTGTTGCCAGGCTTCGCCGCTGTGTTCGCCGTCCCACTCATGCTCGACGCCGCTGGCATCGCGATGACGTTGCGGGCTGAGGAAGTCATCCGGGTACAGCACGATCTCGTGGAAACCCTGATACCAGTTCAGATCGCCGAGATGCAGCAACGGCAACTGCGCTTGGGCGGCGAGCAGCAGGCGCTGTTCCTGATGCAGTTCGACGCCGGGCAGGGCGGTCAGGTGTTTGTCGTCGAGAAACAGCACACAGGCTTCGCGCAGCCACTGGTCTTCAGTCGCGCTGATGCCATCGAGGAAGGAGAGTTGATCGCGCACCCGTTGCCACAGGTCGTCGGCAATCGGGTGCCTGGCCAGGAGGCGCCGGCGTCGCCAGGCGCTCAGTGACCACATCGGATCAGTGCGATTGCACTTTGGTGCCGCCGAACCGGCTGCGCACCACGCCGATGATCATCGGCACCAGCGACAGCAGGATGATTGCCACCACCAGCAGCGAGAGGTTTTTCTTGATGAACGGCACGTTGCCGAAGAAATAACCCAGGGTGACCAGACCGCCGACCCAGAGGATGGTACCGAGCACGCTGAAGCCGAAGAAACGCGGGTACGGCATCCGCGCCACGCCCGCGACGAACGGCGCGAAGGTGCGGATGATCGGCAGGAAACGCGCCATGGTCACGGTTTTGCCGCCATGCTTGTCGTAGAAGTCGTGGGTTTTTTGCAGGTAGTCGCGACGGAAGATTTTCGAGTTCGGGTTGCTGAACAGCTTCTCCCCGGCCGTGCGTCCGATCACGTAGTTGGTACTGTCGCCCATGATCGCCGCCAGCATCAGCAGGCCGCCGAGCAGCACCGGATCCATGCCACCGCCGGCCGCCACTGCGCCAGCGATGAACAGCAGCGAGTCACCCGGCAGGAACGGCATCACCACCAGACCGGTTTCACAGAAGATCACCAGAAACAGGATGGCGTAGATCCATGGCCCATAGTTGTTCACCAGCAAATCGAGATACACATCGAGATGCAGGATAAGGTCGAGCGGGTTGAAATCCATGGGGGCACCTGTATGACGGCCCGACTCGGCAGGCCTGTGCGGATGACTTCGTGTAAGCCTACAGCGGGGTGTAGTTTTTCTTACAAGCCGGAAAGATCGGGATTATACGGTCTGAGCGATGAAAAGCGCGTCGGTTTTGTAGCGGGGAGTGTCGCGAAGTGAGCAATTGTCAGGGAAGGGGCGGCCGTGGCGAGGGAGCGGACTCCCTCATCACCGAAGCCGTTGGAGTCAGAGCTCGTCGCTGATCGGCAGTACGTAGTTCTTGAACTCGGTGTCTTCCTTGAAGCCGATCGATTCGTAGGTTTTCTGCGCCACTTCGTTGTTTGCGCTGGTCGAGACGCGCATGCGCACGGCCTGGGTTTCCTTGGCCATTTTCTTTGCGGTGCGGATCAGGTTGTCGGCCACCAGTTGCCGGCGCGCATCTTCGGCAACGTAGATATCGTTGAGAATCCACACGCGTTTGAGCGACAGCGACGAAAAGCTCGGATAGAGCTGGCAGAAGCCCATGAGTTTCTTGTCGTCATCGTCGGCCAGGGCCAGATAGATCACTGACTCTTTGCGGCGCAGGCGTTTTTCGAGGAACGCGCGGGAGGAATCCGGGTAAGGCAGGGAGCCGTAGAACTCGCGATATTTGACGAACAAAGGAGTCAGCAAATCCAGATGTTCGAGGGTCGCTTGAATAATCCGCATGATAGGTCTCGTCTTCAAGTGGCTGTCTTCAACTGCTCTGACGGCGATGGGAAACCCGGGCGGCCGTGCGTCGATCCTGCCTGAAAGCAGCGCAGAAAGGCAATGCGGAAACGGTTCAGGCTGGCGGTGGATCGAGCAGGAAGTTGCCTTTCATGTCGACAGCGTCGTCCGCCTCCAATGTGTGCAGCTGAGCTTCATCCTTCAGGTTGACCCCCGACAGCTGCCGCCGACAGGCCTCGCGCATCAGATACAGCAAGCGATGCGCCGCCATGCCGTAGCTCAAACCTTCAAGCCGGACATTGGAAATGCAGTTGCGATACGCGTCGGTCAGGCCGACCTTTGGCGCGTAGGTGAAATACAGCCCGAGGCTGTCCGGCGAACTCAGGCCCGGACGCTCGCCGATCAGCATTACCACCATTTTCGCCCCGAGCAGTTGGCCGATTTCGTCTCCGATGGCCACTCGGCCCTGCTCGACCAGCACCACCGGTGCCACGGACCAGCCGTCGCCGCTCATCTGCTCTTCCAGGCGCGTCAGGAACGGCAGGGTGTGGCGATGCACCGCCAGTGCCGACAGGCCATCAGCGACGACCATCACCAGATCGACGCCGCCCGGATGTTGGCTGGCGTAGTCGCGCAAGGTCTGCGCCGATTCATCGCTGAGCTTGCGCCCCAGATCCGGGCGTTGCAGGTAGGTGTGTCGGTCCGGCGCGGCGCTTTGCAGCGCCAGGGTTTCCCGTCCGCGCTCGCTCAGTTGTGCGCTGATTTCGCTGTGATCGAAGGCCAGGTGCACAGCATCGCGGGCCTGGGCGTGGGCAAACTGAAAATCCAGCTGCGCCCGTGTCGGCAGACTGGTGCCGGTGCGGCCCAGGGCAATGCGTGCCGGGGTCAGGCGGCGCAGTTCCAGCCAGGGGTTTTGCGGATCGACCGGAGGTTTTTCCATAAGACTCATCCCAAGTGCGCCAAGGCCTGGCGGAAGGCCGGCGGCAGGTTGTTGCCGAAGCGAACCTTGCCGTCCGCCTGGGTGAAGATGCCCATGTTGGCCAGCCATTGTTCGAACTCTGGTGCCGGTTTCAGGCCCAGGGTCTGGCGTGCGTACAAAGCGTCGTGAAACGAAGTGGTCTGGTAATTGAGCATGATGTCGTCCGAGCCGGGGATGCCCATGATGAAGTTGATCCCGGCGACGCCGAGCAACGTCAGCAGGGTGTCCATGTCATCCTGATCGGCTTCGGCGTGGTTGGTGTAGCAGATGTCGCAGCCCATCGGCACGCCGAGCAACTTGCCGCAGAAATGATCTTCAAGGCCGGCGCGGATGATCTGTTTGCCGTTGTAGAGGTATTCCGGGCCGATAAATCCTACGACGGTGTTCACCAGGAATGGCTTGAAATGTCGCGCCACGGCGTAGGCCCTTGTCTCGCAAGTCTGTTGATCGACGCCGTGGTGGGCGTTGGCCGACAGCGCGCTGCCCTGACCGGTTTCGAAATACATCAGGTTCTGCCCGAGGGTGCCGCGCTTGAGGCTGAGCCCGGCGTCGTAACCTTCCTGCAGCACGTTGAGGTTGATGCCGAAACTGGCATTGGCAGCCTCAGTGCCGGCAATCGACTGGAACACCAGATCCAGCGGCACGCCACGGTTGATCGCCTCGATCGAAGTGGTGACGTGGGTCAGCACGCAGGCCTGGGTCGGGATGTCATAGCGCTGGATGATCGCGTCGAGCATTTCCAGCATCGCGCAGATCGAAGCGATGCTGTCGGTGGCCGGGTTGACCCCGATCATTGCGTCGCCGTTGCCGTAGAGCAGGCCGTCGAGAATGCTCGCGGCGATGCCGGACGGCTCGTCAGTCGGGTGGTTGGGTTGCAGGCGGGTCGACAGGCGCCCGCGTAAACCGAGGGTGCCGCGAAATTGGGTGACCACGCGGATTTTCTGCGCGACCAGCACCAGATCCTGCACGCGCATGATCTTCGACACGGCGGCGACCATTTCCGGGGTCAAACCGGGGGCGAGGGCGCGCAGGCTGGTTTCGTCCGCCGCATCACTGAGCAGCCAGTCGCGAAAGCCGCCAACGGTGAGGTGGCTGACCACGGCGAAGGCTTGCTTGTCGTGGGTGTCGATGATCAGCCGGGTGACTTCATCGGCTTCGTAGGGAATCAGCGCTTCTTGCAGGAAGTGGGTGAGCGGGATGTCCGCCAGGGCCATTTGCGCGGCCACCCGTTCGCCGTCGTTGAGCGCGGCGATCTCGGCGAGAAAATCCCCCGAGCGGGCGGGGCTGGCCTTGGCCATGACGTCTTTGAGGCTGTCGAAGCGGTAAGTCTGCGCGCCGACCGTGTGAGCAAAACTGGCCATTCAGCGTTCTCCGTGACGGCGCAGAATGCGTCTGCGCCGTGGTTTTCGACAATCAGTGCAAGGCTTGTTCAGCTTTTTGAATCGCCGCGAATTCTTCTTCCGGCGTGCCCGCTACCAAGTGATGCCGACTGTAGAAAGCAAAGTAAGCAATTAACACTCCATAGATGATCGCCGCGCCGATCACCACCCGTGGATCGACGAGGAAGCCCGCCACCACGGCGATGCACGCCAATACCAGCGCCACACCCGAGGTGAAAATGCCACCCGGCGTGCGGTACGGCCGGTCCATTTTGGGGCGCCGGATGCGCAGGGTGATGTGCGCGGCCATCATCAGCACATAGGAAATGGTAGCGCCGAACACCGCGACGAGAATCAGCAGGTCGCCCTGGCCGGTCAGCGACAGACCGAAGCCGATGATGCCGGGAATCACCAGGGCCAGCACCGGCGCCTTGCTCTTGTTGGTCTGCGACAGTTTGCGCGGCAGGTAACCGGCCCGCGACAGCGCGAAGATCTGCCGCGAGTAGGCGTAGATGATCGAGAAGAAACTGGCAATCAGCCCCGCCAGACCGACAAGGTTGACGAAGCTGCCCATCCAGGTCGAGCCACCGTAGGCCTTGCTCAGTGCTTCGACCAGCGGGTTACCCGAGGTCAGCAGCGAATTCGCACCAGCGCCGCCAGGGCCGACGATCAGAATCAGCAGGGCAAACATCAGCAGCACCAGCATTGCCCCGATCAGGCCACGCGGCAGGTCGCGCTTGGGGTTTTTGGTTTCTTCTGCGGCCAATGGCACGCCTTCAACGGCAAGGAAAAACCAGATCGCATAGGGAATCGCCGCCCATACGCCGACATAGCCGAACGGCAGAAACGGACTGGCGCCGACCGCAGTGGTCACCGGGATGTCGAGCAGATTGGCAACGTCGAAGTGCGGCACCATCGCCACCAGAAACACGCCCAGCGCCAGCGCGGCGACGGCGGTAATGATGAACATCAGCTTGAGCGCTTCGCCGACCCCGAAAATATGGATGGCGATGAAGATGATGTAGAACGCCAGGTAGATCATCCAGCCGCCAATACCGAACAGCGACTCGCAGTAGGCGCCGATGAACACCGCGATGGCAGCGGGGGCGATGGCGTACTCGATGAGGATCGCGGTGCCGGTGAGAAACCCGCCCCACGGTCCGAAAGCACTGCGGGCGAAACCGTAGCCGCCGCCGGCGGTGGGAATCATCGACGACAGTTCGGCCAGGGAAAAGCACATGCACAGGTACATGGTCGCCATCAGCAGCGTGGCGAGAAACATGCCGCCCCAGCCACCCTGGGCGAGGCCGAAATTCCAGCCGGCGTAGTCGCCGGAAATCACATAAGCGACGCCGAGGCCGACCAGCAGGACCCAGCCAGCGGCGCCTTTTTTCAGTTCGCGTTGTTGGAAGTAGTCGGAGCCGACTTTTTCGAAGTCGACGGAGGAGCCGGTCGCCGGAGCGCCGGCCGGGGATTCGCTTGGCATAGGGTTCACCTTTCTTATTGTTTTATAGGCCCGGCTACAGCCAGGAACCTGATCGTTCCCACGCTCTGCGTGGGAATGCAGCCCGGGTCGCTCCGCGTCCCTTCGAAACCGAACGCGGAGCGTCCGTTGAGGCATTCCTTTGCTGCGCGTGGGAACGATCAGCATCGCAGGATCAGAAGAATCCCAACGGATTGATGTCGTAGCTCACCAGCAGGTTCTTGGTCTGCTGATAATGGTCGAGCATCATTTTGTGGGTTTCACGCCCGACGCCGGACTTCTTGTAACCGCCGAACGCGGCATGCGCCGGATAGAGGTGGTAGCAGTTGGTCCACACGCGACCGGCCTTGATCGCCCGGCCCATGCGGTAGGCGCGGTTGATGTCGCGGGTCCACAGGCCGGCGCCGAGGCCGAACTCGGTGTCGTTGGCAATCGCCAGGGCTTCGGCTT
>NZ_RCOD01000055.1:0-47798 GCF_004307505.1 Pseudomonas sp. Sample_11 | reverse complement strand
CAACTTTTCCATCATCACACCTCAGCGGCTGAAAAAGCCCGATCTGTACCTTTTCCACGGATCGGGCGGCACGTATGATTGCGCCTCGTCACGCGCCAGTCTGGCAGCCAGACCGGGCGCATTCAAACGGATTCTGAGCGCTAAAGCGCCAGACCTCCGCCTGTGCGAAGACGCAGCAATCCCAGTACGGTTGTCCATTTGCCGCCTGGATCGTTCATTTTCGGGATCACATCGCCATGCAGTTCAGCAAATCGAACAAGCTCGCCAACGTCTGCTACGACATTCGCGGCCCGGTGCTCAAGCACGCCAAACGACTGGAAGAGGAAGGCCAGCGCATCCTCAAGCTGAACATCGGCAACCCGGCGCCGTTTGGTTTCGAAGCGCCGGACGAAATCCTCCAGGACGTGATCCGCAACCTGCCGACCGCGCAGGGCTACAGCGATTCCAAAGGCCTGTTCAGCGCGCGCAAGGCGGTGATGCAGTACTACCAGCAGAAGCAGGTTGAAGGTGTCGGCATCGAAGACATCTATCTGGGCAACGGTGTGTCCGAGCTGATCGTGATGTCGCTGCAGGCGCTGCTCAATAACGGCGACGAAGTGCTGGTGCCAGCCCCGGACTATCCGCTGTGGACCGCTGCCGTCAGCCTCGCTGGCGGTAACGCTGTGCATTATCTGTGCGACGAAGGCGCCGACTGGTTCCCGGATCTGGCCGACATCAAGGCCAAGATCACCCCGAACACCAAGGCCATGGTGATCATCAACCCGAACAACCCGACCGGTGCGGTGTACTCGAAGGAAGTGCTGCTGGGCATGCTGGAAATCGCCCGTGCGCACAATCTGGTGGTGTTCTCCGACGAGATCTACGACAAGATTCTTTATGACGACGCCGTGCACATCTGCACCGCTTCGCTGGCGCCGGACCTGCTCTGCCTGACCTTCAACGGCCTGTCGAAATCCTACCGCGTGGCCGGTTTCCGCTCCGGCTGGATCGCCATCTCCGGGCCGAAACACAACGCGCAGAGTTACATCGAAGGCATCGACATGCTGGCCAATATGCGCCTGTGCGCCAACGTGCCGAGCCAGCACGCGATCCAGACCGCGCTGGGCGGCTACCAGAGCATCAACGATCTGGTGCTGCCGCAGGGTCGCCTGCTGGAACAGCGCAACCGCACGTGGGAACTGCTCAACGACATTCCCGGTGTCAGCTGCGTGAAGCCGATGGGCGCGCTGTACGCGTTCCCGAAAATCGACCCGAAGGTCTGCCCGATCCATAACGACGAGAAATTCGTGCTTGATCTGCTGCTTTCCGAGAAGCTGCTGGTGGTGCAGGGCACGGCATTCAATTGGCCGTGGCCGGATCACTTCCGCGTGGTCACCCTGCCCCGCGTCGATGATCTGGAAATGGCCATCGGCCGCATCGGCAACTTCCTCAAGTCCTACCGCCAGTAATGGGCCAGCAGTGCGCAACGAATTGGCTGTTGCGCACTGTCTGATTCAGCAACACATCTTTGTTCCGCGCCTTTGCAGCCCTTCTACACTTGCGATGCGAGCCGTACAGACGTATCTGACCTAATGGCGGCGGGGCGAAAGGCTGTGTCATCCGTGTCGGAATCGAGGGTGGGAATTTTCTTTTTGCTCAGGAAACCGCTGTAGGACACAGTTTGAAATAGTCACTCGGTTGAATAGCCCGGTGCCGCACCTTATATACCCCGCAGTACGCTACATCTTTAGCTTGAGGAGAGTTCTACAACCATGATGCGCATCCTGCTGTTTTTGGCCACTAACCTGGCGGTCGTGCTGATAGCCAGCATCACCCTGAGCCTGTTCGGCTTCAACGGGTTCATGGCGGCCAACGGGGTCGACCTCGACCTCAGTCAGCTGCTGGTCTTCTGTGCGGTCTTTGGTTTCGCCGGCTCGCTGTTCTCGCTGTTCATCTCCAAGTGGATGGCGAAGATGAGCACCGGCACGCAAATCATCAGCCAGCCACGCACCCGTCATGAGCAATGGCTGCTGCAAACGGTCGAGCAATTGTCCCGCGAGGCCGGGATCAAGATGCCTGAAGTCGGGATTTTCCCGGCCTACGAAGCGAATGCCTTCGCTACCGGCTGGAACAAGAACGACGCGCTGGTCGCCGTCAGCCAGGGCCTGCTTGAGCGTTTTTCGCCCGATGAAGTGAAAGCCGTACTGGCCCACGAAATCGGTCACGTCGCCAACGGCGACATGGTCACGCTGGCGCTGATCCAGGGCGTGGTGAACACTTTTGTGATGTTCTTCGCGCGGATCATCGGCAACTTCGTCGACAAGGTCATCTTCAAGAACGAAGAAGGCCAGGGCATCGCCTACTACGTCGCGACCATCTTCGCCGAACTGGTGCTGGGCATCCTCGCCAGCGCAATCGTCATGTGGTTCTCGCGCAAGCGCGAATTCCGTGCCGACGAAGCCGGCGCCCGCCTGGCCGGTACCAGCGCGATGATTGGCGCTCTGCAACGCCTGCGTGCCGAACAGGGCCTGCCGGTGCACATGCCCGACACCCTGAACGCCTTCGGCATCAACGGTGGCATCAAACAGGGCTTCGCCCGCATGTTCATGAGCCACCCGCCGCTGGAAGAGCGTATTGACGCACTGCGTCGTCGCGGTTGATTCCTTCGCTGTAAGAAGAAGGCCTGCAGAGATGCAGGCCTTTTTTATGCCTTGAGAAAATTGGTTGTTTTATCTGGCCCATCGCTGGCAAGCCAGCTCCCACAGGTTCAGCGCTAATCACAAATGTTGTGTGCAACCCGGACCTTGTGGGAGCTGGCTTGCCAGCGATGGGGACCGAACGGCTAAGACAAAACTATCTGGAAGAAACCCGATAAACCCGCTCCACCAACCACTCAACCCCGCCCTGCAGAAACTTGGGGCTCTCATCCAGAATATCCCGCTCTTCCAGTTTCACCAGCTGCCAACCCTGGCCCAGCAGCCGCTGCGCCTCATCATCATTCACCGCAAACGGCGGTCCCGGGATCTGCGACTGATCGTAATCCAGAGCAATCACCAGCCCTTTCATCTCCGGCGCCAGCAACTGCTGCAAATGCTCCGCGTAGCGCTGGCGCATGGCGTCCGGCAAGGCAATCAGCGCGGCGCGGTCGTACAGCGCGGTGCAACCGGCAACATCGTCTGCCGTCAGCGCGAAAAAATCCCCGCACCACAGTTCGATAGCATCACTGCGATAAACCTTGAATGCGCCCTTCTCGCTGATCTGCGGCTGCAATTGATGATCGCTGAAAAACTCCTCGACAGCCTTTTCCGCTATCTCCACTCCAAGCACCTGATGTCCCTGCCCGGCAAGCCAGAGCAGATCCAGACTCTTCCCGCACAGCGGCACCAGCACGCGTGCTGACGGTGCAATCGCCAGCTCCGGCCAATAGCGCTGCAAATACGGGTTGGCCTCGGCCTGATGAAAGCCGATCTGGTTCGAATCCCATTTCTTGTACCAAAACTCAGGCTGCATGGATCACTCCCGAAAAACCGATGAAAAACCGCAGAAACTTATATTGGATTCAGATCGATGATCTGACTGAAGATGGTTCATCTTAGCGCTCAGGAGCCCGTCCATGTTGCCCAGCCTGTTTATCTCCCACGGTTCACCGATGCTCGCGCTGGAGCCCGGTGCCAGCGGCCCGGCACTGGCGCGACTGGCCGCTGAACTGCCGCGCCCCAAAGCCATCGTCATCGTCTCGGCGCACTGGGAAAGCCAGGAACTGCTGGTCAGCAGCCACCCGCATCCGGAAACCTGGCACGACTTCGGCGGTTTCCCCCGTGCGCTGTTTGAGGTTCAGTACCCGGCCCCGGGTAATCCGCAACTGGCCGCAGAGGTGGCTGAGCGGTTGAACACCAATGACCTGCCGGCGCGACTCGATCCGCAACGACCGTTTGATCATGGTGTTTGGGTGCCACTGTCGTTGATGTATCCGCACGCCGACCTTCCGGTGGTGCAAGTCTCGCTGCCGAGTCGTGGCGGGCCAGCGTTGCAGAGCCGGGTTGGCCGTGCGCTGGCGAGCCTGCGTGAGCAAGGCATTCTGTTGATCGGCTCCGGCAGCATCACCCACAACCTCCGCGAGCTGGACTGGCATGCCGGCCCGGAAAGCATTGAACCGTGGGCGCGGGATTTTCGTGACTGGATGATCGACAAGCTGGCGGCCGACGATGAAACGGCGCTGCACGATTATCGCCAGCAGGCGCCGAATGCGGTGCGCAGTCACCCGAGTGATGAGCACTTGTTGCCGTTGTATTTTGCTCGCGGTGCTGGCGGGAATTTCAGCATTGCTCATCAAGGCTTCACGATGGGCGCGCTGGGCATGGATATCTATCGTTTCGGTTAACAGCAAAAGATCGCAGCCTTCGGCAGCTCCTACAGTGGATCACATTCCAAAATGTAGGAGCTGCCGAAGGCTGCGATCTTTTGATCTTGAGAGCAGGCAAAAAAAATCCCCGAACCAGTCGGGGATTTTTTATGTTCGATCAATCAGCCCGAGGGCGGATCAATCTTCGCGGTAGCGACGCAGCTTCAACTGCTTACCGGCAACGCGAGTGTCCTTCAGCTTGGTCAGCAACTTCTCCAGACCATCTTCCGGCAGCTCGACGAGGCTGAAGCTGTCACGCACCTGGATGCGACCGATCGCTTCACGGGCCAGACCGCCTTCGTTGAGGATGGCGCCCAGCAGGTTTTTCGCAGCGATACCGTCACGCGCACCCAGCGCGGTACGGCAACGAGCACGGCCTTCGCCCAAAGGCATTGGCGCGCGACGCTCGCGGTCACCACGATCAGGACGATCACCGGAACGCTCAGGACGGTCGCCACGCGGTGCGTTGTTCGGCACCAGTGGACGTTCCTTCTCGATCGCTGCCAGGTTCAGCGCTTGACCGTTGGTAGCCTTGCGCAGCAGCGCAGCGGCCAGTGCACGCGGGGTGCAACCGATGTCGGCGGTCAGACGGTCGAGCAGCTCACCGTGAGTCGATTCGGCATCAGCAACCAGCGGCGACAGGCTGTTGGTCAGTTTCTTGATGCGTGCATCGAGAACGGCTTGAGCGTCTGGCAGGCGTACTTCGGCAACTTTCTGACCGGTTACGCGCTCGATCACTTGCAGCATGCGGCGCTCACGTGGAGTCACCAGCAGCAGTGCACGACCTTCGCGACCGGCACGGCCGGTACGGCCGATACGGTGCACGTAGGATTCCGGGTCGTACGGCATGTCAACGTTGAACACGTGAGTGATGCGCGGAACGTCCAGACCACGGGCAGCAACGTCGGTCGCGACAACGATGTCCAGGCGGCCATCCTTGAGCGAGTCGATCACGCGCTCACGCTGGTTCTGGGCAATGTCACCGTTCAACGCAGCGGCTTTGTAGCCTTTGGCGTCGAGGGCGCTGGCCAGGTCCAGGGTCGCTTGCTTGGTGCGCACGAACATGATCAGGGCGTCGAAGTCTTCGACTTCCAGCAGGCTGAGTACGGCCGAGGTTTTCTGGTCAGCGTGAACCAACAGGTGAGCCTGTTCGATCGCGGTAACGGTCTGGGTCTTGGTCTGGATCTTGACGTGTTGCGGATCGCGCAGGTGGCGTTCGGCAATGGCGCGGATCGACTGCGGCAGGGTCGCCGAGAACAGCACGGTCTGGCGGGTCGATGGCAGAGCCTTGAAGATGACTTCCAGGTCATCCATGAAGCCCAGCTTCAACATTTCGTCAGCTTCGTCGAGAACCAGATGGTTCACGGTCGACAGGACTTTCTCGTCGCGACGCAGGTGGTCGCACAGACGACCCGGAGTAGCGACAACAATCTGTGCGCCATTACGGATTGCCTTGAGTTGCGGGCCCATCGGCGCGCCGCCGTAGACAGCCACGACGGTAACGCCTGGCATTTGCTTGGCGTAGGTTTCAAAAGCGGTTGCTACTTGCAGCGCCAACTCTCGGGTTGGCGCCAGGATCAGGGCTTGCGGTTCGCGCTTGGCAGGATCGATGCGGTGCAGGATAGGCAGTGCGAACGCGGCGGTTTTACCGGTACCGGTTTGCGCCTGGCCAATCATGTCCTGGCCGGCCATGATGATCGGGATCGATTGCTGCTGAATCGCCGAAGGCTCTTCGTAGCCAGTCGCTGCGACGGCTGCAAGAATATTCGGGTTGAGATTAAAAGCGGCGAATCCGCCGGTTTCCTGGGTCATGGGTCTGCCTCTAAGTGCATCCGCAAAGACCCATGCTCCAAAGCTGCGCATGCCGTGTTGAGACTCAAGAGTCGCCCTGGCAGCTTTGTCGGCGGGGATTTGCGAAAACGAATGAATGAAGATGAATCGTCAAGGAAGAGCCCGCAATGCGGACGTGCAGCCGAAGCTGACTTCGGGAAATGCGCTACCTAAACGCGGCCCGGTTAAAGGCCGGCGCGCACTATACCGGATTTCGCCCGAAAAGGGAGCTTTTTTTGTGGCCCCTATCCGTGTGTCACCGCCGTGTAACGGGGTTTTGCGGATAATCGCGCAACGGTCTATTTTGCAAAGGCCCGGCCCTGCGGGCGATGACGCTTAAACGGTTCACCGACCTGCGGCAAAGCGCCGCGCATCCGCCCTTCCCGCTTGAGGATTTAGCCATGAATCAGCCCTGCGCCGGCCGCGTCAGCCGAGAACGTCGTGGTCATGTGCACTTGATCGGCCTCGATCGGGCGGCCAAGCGCAACGCTTTCGATATCGACCTGCTCAACGACCTGAGCCTGGCCTACGGCGAGTTCGAAGCCGACCGCGAAGCGCGGGTCGCCGTGGTGTTCGGCCATGGCGAACACTTCACCGCCGGGCTCGATCTGGTCAATGCCAGCGCGGCGCTGGCCGAAGGCTGGCAGGTTCCGAGCGGCGGTTGCGATCCCTGGGGCGTTTTCGTCGGCCCACGGGTGAGCAAACCGGTCATCGTCGCCGCGCAGGGTTACTGCCTGACCATCGGCATCGAGCTGATGCTGGCGGCGGACATCAACCTGTGCGCGAGCAATACCCGCTTCGCGCAGATGGAAGTGCAGCGTGGGATCTTTCCGTTTGGCGGCGCGACTTTGCGTTTCCAGCAGATCGCCGGCTGGGGCAATGCGATGCGCTGGTTGCTCACTGGCGATGAGTTCGATGCCCACGATGCGTTGCATCTGGGCTTGGTCCAGGAAGTGATGGCCAGCGAAGACTTGCTGCCCCGCGCGATCGAGCTGGCCGAACGGATTGCCCGGCAGGCACCGCTGGGCGTGCAGGCGACCTTGATGTCAGCGAGACAGGCGCGTTATGAGGGTGAGACAGCGGCGGCGCAGGCATTACCGGCGCTGGTGAAGAAGTTGCTCGCCACTGAGGATGCCCGGGAGGGGGTGCGGTCGTTGGTGGAGCGGCGGCCAGGGATCTTCAAAGGCGTCTGATGAGTGCCCCCCCCCTGTAGGAGCTGCCGAAGGCTGCGATCTTTTGATTTTGATCTTCAAAAAATCAAGATCAAAAGATCGCAGCCTTCGGCAGCTCCTACAGTTGACCGATTCGCCACTCAGGTTGCGGGGCGAATACTGTTGATCAACGACTGCAACGAATAACCCAGCTGCGGCGCCAGCGCTTCGGCTCGTTGGGTCAGCGCCTGCATGTCCAGCGCCTGATCGAGATCCGCCGGAACGATCAGAATCACGTTGCCCTCCTTCACCGGCAACTCCCAGTAATGCCGGTGATAGAGCCCGCGCAACAACGCCGCGCCCAGTGGCTTGCCATCGTCGGTGGCCCACTGGTTGATCACCAGCCAGCCGCCCGGATTCAGGCGCTTCTGACAATCGCCGAGAAAACTCCAGGCCAGATGCCCGACACCGGGACCGACATCGGTATAGAGGTCGACGAAAATCAGATCCGCCGGCTCGGCAGTCGGCAGCAATTCCAGCGCATCGCCGACGCGGATATACAAACGCGGATCATCATCCAGACCGAGATATTCGATGGCCAGGCGCGGCACGTCCGGGCGCAGTTCGATGGCTTCGACGTCTTCCAGCGGCAGAAACTTCAGGCAAGCCTGGGTCAGCGTGCCGGCGCCCAAACCGAGAAACAGCGCACTCTCCGGCTGCTCGTGGCACAGCGCGCCGATCAGCATCGCGCGGGTGTAGTCGTACTCCAGCCAGCTCGGGTCGGCGGTGAACACGCAGCTCTGCTCGATCGCATCGCCGAACTCGAGAAAGCGGTAATCGGCCACTTCCAGCACGCGAATCACGCCGAACTCATCCTGTACTTCGGCGAGCAGATGCTCGACGCGCTCCTCAGTCATTTCGTCTCCTGATGGTCACCGGGCGCGGTGACGCGATGGCACCGCTGTGGCGCCGTGGCAAAGCGGCGATTGTCAGCGATGGGGCGGGAGCAGGTCACGCACTAATTGCTGCTAACATGGCGCTTCCCTGCGTATGAACTTCGAGACCGTGATGAGCCAACCGTGGAGCCCTGACAGCTGGCGCGCCCTGCCGATCCAGCAACAACCGCAATACCCCGACGCCGCGCACCTGCGCCAGGTCGAGCAGACCCTGGCCAGCTATCCGCCGCTGGTGTTCGCCGGCGAAGCGCGCGAGCTGCGCCGCCAGTTCGCCGAAGTCACCCAGGGTCGCGCGTTTCTGTTGCAGGGCGGCGATTGCGCGGAAAGTTTCGCCGAATTCTCCGCCGCGAAGATCCGCGACACCTTCAAAGTGTTGCTGCAAATGGCAATCGTCATGACCTTCGCCGCTGGCTGCCCGGTGGTCAAGGTCGGGCGCATGGCCGGCCAGTTCGCCAAACCGCGTTCGGCCAACGACGAAACCATCGGCGGCGTAACCCTGCCGGCCTACCGTGGCGACATCGTCAACGGCATCGGCTTCGACGAAAAAAGCCGCGTGCCGGATCCGGAGCGTTTGCTGCAGTCCTATCATCAGTCCACAGCGACCTTGAACCTGTTGCGCGCTTTCGCCCAGGGCGGTTTTGCCGACCTGCATCAAGTGCACAAGTGGAACCTGGATTTCATCGCCAACTCGGCGCTGGCCGAGAAGTACAGCCACCTCGCCGACCGCATCGATGAAACCCTCGCGTTCATGCGCGCCTGCGGCATGGACAGCTCGCCGCAACTGCGCGAAACCAGTTTCTTCACTGCCCACGAAGCGCTGCTGCTGAACTACGAAGAAGCCTTCGTACGCCGCGACAGCCTGACCAACGATTACTACGATTGCTCGGCGCACATGCTGTGGATCGGCGACCGCACCCGCCAGCTCGACGGCGCGCACGTTGAGTTCCTGCGCGGGGTGAACAACCCGATCGGCGTCAAGGTCGGACCGAGCATGAACCCTGATGACCTGATCCGCCTGATCGACGTGCTCAACCCGGATAACGATCCGGGCCGCTTGAACCTGATCGCGCGGATGGGCGCGAACAAGGTCGGCGATCATCTGCCGGCACTGATCCGCGCGGTCCAGCGCGAAGGCAAGCAGGTGCTGTGGAGCTCCGACCCGATGCACGGCAACACCATCAAGGCCAGCAGCGGCTACAAGACCCGTGACTTCGCGCAGATCCTTGGCGAGGTGAAGCAGTTCTTCCAGGTGCACGAAGCGGAAGGCAGTTATGCCGGCGGCATTCATATCGAGATGACCGGACAGAACGTCACCGAGTGCATTGGCGGCGCGCGACCGATTACCGAGGATGGCTTGTCCGATCGTTATCACACCCACTGTGATCCGCGGATGAATGCCGATCAGTCGCTGGAATTGGCGTTTTTGATTGCCGAGACTCTGAAGCAGGTTCGGCGATGAGGTTGGCGTTCTTTATTGCCTGAACTGGCCTCTTCGCGGGCAAGCCCGCTCCCACAGGGTTCGTGTCGTATGCAATTTATGTATCCGGCACAGAACCTGTGGGAGTCTGGCTTGCCAGCGATGGCGTCAGCTCAGTCGCACCCGATCTGCGCCAATGCCACCCCAAGCCGAGCTGCACTCTCCCGTCGACAATTCAACTGCACCCGCTCAAGCCCCAGCCAACCCGCCATCCGCCGCAAATTCAGCGCCAGCGCCAGCATGCCCTCCTCGTCCAGCCCCGGTTCCTCCTCGTGCACCGCATGCACCGCCAACTGCCCTGCCGCCCGTTCGGCGCGCAGATCAACTCGCGCGGCGATCCGCTCGTTGTGCAAAAACGGCAGCACGTAATAGCCGTAAACCCGCTTGGCCTGCGGTGTGTAGATTTCCAGGCGATAGCGGAAATCGAACAAACGCTCGGTGCGGCTGCGCTCCCAGATCAGAGAATCGAACGGCGACAGCAGCGCACTGGCAATGACCTTGCGCGGCACTTTGGGCTCCGGTAGGCAATAGGCGATCTGCCGCCAGTCGGCGACTTCACACATCTGCAATTGACCAGCTTCAACCAACTCAGCCAGACGCGGCCGAGCATCCGCAGGGCTCAGGCGAAAGTAATCACGCAGGTCTTTTTCCGTACCAACGCCCAATGCTTGCGCCGCATGCAACAGCAAACCGCGTTGCGCCTCGGCCTCATCCGGCGTGGGCTGTTGCAGGATCGCAGCAGGAATCACCCGCTCGGGCAAATCGTACAAACGCTCGAAACCGCGTCGCCCCGCCACTGTGACCTCACCGGCGGCGAACAACCATTCCAGCGCATGTTTCTCAGCGCTCCAGTCCCACCATGGCCCGGCCTTGTCTTCGCGGGTCGACAGACTGCCGGCACCCAGCGCGCCCCGCTCCTCAACCGCAGTCAGCACGCGGCGAATGGTTTCCTGTTGTTCGCGACCAAACCTCGCCAATTGCTGATAGATGTCTTCGCCACGCTTGGCGCGTTGCATGCGCCAACCCAGCAACGGGTACATCGACAGCGGCAACAGCGACGCTTCATGGCCCCAGTATTCGAACAGCGTGCGCCGACGCCCCGAACTCCAGGCAGCCTGGTCGAGCAAGTCAGATGTATAGGAACCGAGACGGGAAAACAGCGGCAGGTAGTGCGAGCGCACCACGGCATTGACGGAATCGATTTGCAGCAGGCCCAGCCGTTCGATCAGCCGGTTGAGATGACTGGCATTGACGGTCGGCGGCTGGCGCCCGTTGAACCCTTGGGCAGCCAGCGCCAGACGTCGCGCCTGTTTGAGGGAAAAGGACACTGTCGCGGGCATTTATTCCTCCATGTCTGCTCGCAACCTACCTCACCTGAAAGGGGTTTGTGTAGCGATAGCCTCATCATTTATGCATCGGGTCGTCCCAGAACGGCCGCACGGTTTCGTGTTCGACATCGGCGCGGCTGATGCCGATGTCCTTCAGCGCCTCATCGCTCAGACCGGCGAGCATTTCCCGTTCACGATGCAGCTCATACCAACGGCTGAATTTGTGCAGCAGATCGGACACGATATGGCCATGGCCGGACAGCTGTTCTTCGCTTGCATACTCTCTTTGACCTTTCATCGTATTGCCTCCTTTTGTGGATGGCTCAAGTCTCGCGCCGGCGCTAAGATCAATCCAACGAATGTTTCTGATGGCATGCATCACGGAGATTCATCAATTGTCCGCCTACCCCAGTATCGATACCGATGTCCTGCGCACCTTTGTCGCGATTGCCGATCAGGGCGGTTTCACCCGTGCTGGCGAGATGGTCAACCGCACCCAGTCGGCGGTGAGCATGCAGATGAAACGTCTGGAAGAAGACGTGTTGCAGCGCCAGCTGTTCGAGCGCGATGGCCGTCAGGTGCGGCTTACGGCTGAAGGCCAGGTGCTGCTCGGTTATGCGCGGCGCATCCTCAAACTGCACAGTGAGGTGTTCAACACTCTGCGCGAGCCGCACATGGTCGGCACCGTGCGCATCGGTACGCCGGATGATTATGTGATGCGTTTTCTGCCGGGAATCCTGTCGCGGTTCGCGCAGTTCTATCCGCTGATCCAGATCGAAGTGCATTGCGAATCGACCAAACAACTATTGCAGCGCACTGATCTGGACTTGTCGATCGTGACCCGTGAGCCGGGCAACGAGATCGGCCAGTTGCTGCGCAAGGAGCGCTTTGTCTGGGCCGAGGCGCAGAACTTCAGCGCCCACGAACAGACGCCGCTGCCCCTGGCGATGTTCAACAGTGATTGTTTCTGCCGCCTGTGGGCGTGCAATGCGCTGGACGCGATGGGCCGCGATTACCGCATCGCCTACAACAGCAGCAGCCTGTCGGCGCTGATGGCTGTGGTCAGCGCAGGGCTGGCGATCACCGCGCAACTGGAAAGCCTGATCACCCCGGACATGCGCATCCTTGGCGCCGCCGAAGACCTGCCACTGCTGCCCGAGGCGAGCATCATGCTGATCCGCAATCTGAACAACCCGTCGCCGATCACCGAGTGCCTGGCCGAGCACATTGTCGAGGGCTTCAAACTTTAAACGCGAGCATCACCGCACACAGCACCAGAAAACCGCAGAACAGCCCACGCAGGAGTTTTTCCGGCATGGCGTGGGCAACTTTCACGCCCCAACTGATGCTGAGCAGACCTCCGACCGCCAGAGGCAGGCCGATCATCCAGTCGACTTCGTGGTGCACCGCATAGGTCACCAGGGTTACGCCAGTGCTCGGCAGGGCCAGCGCCAGCGACAATCCCTGAGCAACCACTTGGCTGGTGCCGAACAGGCTGGTCAACACTGGCGTGGCCACCACCGCGCCGCCGACGCCGAACAGACCGCCCATGGTCCCCGAGGCGGCGCCAAGCACGCCCAACCACGGCCACGAATAGCGCATCTCGGCAGTCGGCGCTGGTCGCGGACCGAACATCTTCAACAGGTTGTAGGCCGACAGCGCCACCAGAAAGGCGACAAATCCGATACGCATGGTCTGCGCATCGATGCCCACCGCCCAGATCGAACCGAGCCAGGCGAAGCAGAAACCCATCACCGCCAACGGCAGCGCATGGCGCAGTTCGATGCGATTGCGCTGGTGATAACGCCACAGCGCCAGCATCACGTTCGGTACCACCATCACCAGTGCCGTGCCCTGGGCGATCTGCTGATCAAGCCCAAACCACACGCCAAGCAACGGAATCGCAATCAAGCCACCGCCAATGCCAAAGATCCCGCCCAATGTGCCCAGGGCGGCGCCGAACAGCAGGTACAACAGAAAATCCATCACAACGGTAATCCTCTAACGACAGGCGGCCAATGCTACGCACTCGCGCCTAGCGGGGAAACGCATAGCAACGCACAATGGCTGTGCCGATTTTGCACAAGCGTGATTTCCATGAATCCCAACCAATTGACCGATCAGCTCGGCCTGTTTCTCGATGTGCTGGAGAGTGGCAGCTTTTCTGCCGCTTCGCGCCGCCATCCGCTGACGCCTTCCGCCGTAGCCCGGCGCATCGATAGCCTGGAAAGTGCCGTCGGCAGTCAGCTGTTCGTGCGCAGCACCCATGCCGTGCTGCCGACTTCGGCCGGCCTGGCCTTTGCCGAGCGGGCGCGACGGATCATCGCCGAGTTGCAGCTGGCGCGGGCCGAAGCGGTGTCGTTAAGCAGTGCACCGGAAGGCCTGATCCGCATCGATGCGCCAGCAGCTTTCGGGAGGCGGCATCTGGCGCCGGTGATTGCCGATTTTCTCCTGCTGTACCCGGGACTGGATGTGCAGATGCATCTGATCGACAGCTTCAGCGACATGGCCGGCAGCAGCCTGGGCAAGGTCGATCTGGTGCTGCGTACCGGCCAATTGGCTGACTCGCGCCTGGTCGCCACGCCATTGGCGAGCATGGTCCGCGTCGCCTGCGCCAGCCCTGACTATCTCAAGCAGCGTGGCGTGCCCGAGCACCCGGCGCAGTTGAGTGAACACGACGGGCTCGACTGGGAGGGCCTTGCGCCGCCGTTTGCCTGGAAATTCGAAGTGGACGGGCAAATGCAACTGCACCGACCATCACGGGTGCGCCTGAGCGCCAACAATGCCGAAGCCCTGGCGTGTGGCGCGGCGGCGGGTCTGGGCGTCGCACACCTGCCGACCTGGCTGGCCAGCGAATACTTGCTGCGTGGCGAACTGGTGCCACTGTTCTGCGAAAACGGCCTGCCGCCGCCGGAGTCCACCGGTATTTACGCGCTGCGCATGGAACAGCAGGTCCATTCGCGCAGTCGGTTGTTGCTGGAATACCTGAAAACCCGCTTCAGCCCGGTGCCGCCGTGGGATCTGGCGCTGCAACGGCAATTCGCCCGGCACTGACGCCGGACATATTTATCTGGCGCCTTAAAGATTCGAGCGCTAGATTAAAAAACGATCAACGATCAAGGCTTTGACAATGACTTGCGAACGCGACAACTGCGACGACCTTCTGCTCGACAATCAGGCGTGCTTCGCCCTGCACTCGACCTCGCTGATGATGACCAAGGTCTACAAGCCGCTGTTGCAGGCGCTGGGCCTGACCTATCCGCAGTATCTGGCGATGATGGTGTTGTGGGAGAAGGACGGCTTGACTGTCGGAGAAATCAGCGCACGCCTGCTGACCGATCCGGGATCGCTGACGCCATTGCTCAAACGCCTGGAAGCCGAAGGCCTGCTCAGCCGCACCCGCAGTCGCGAAGATGAGCGGGTGGTGATTGTCGAACTGACCGCAGCGGGCCGCGCCTTGCGTGACAAGGCGCAGACCGTGCCGCAGTGCATCCTTGGCGCCAGTGGCTTCACCCTTGAACGTCTGCAGAAATTGCAGGCAGAGCTGCAAGCTCTGCGCGGACATTTGCAAGACAGCCTGACCTGATCCGCATTTCCGAGCACAACACTGTCCCTGTGGGAGCGGGCTTGCCCGCGATGGCGACCTGTCAGCCGACATCATTTTGACTGACACTCCGTCTTCGCGGGCAAGCCCGCTCCCACACTGATTTCAACGCCAACAAAAAATATTTTTCACGCCTGTATTTCCTCGCCAAGCCGTCTAAATCAAGCCTTGTGTCCCCCTTCCATGCTTAGCCCTTGAGTAGAACGCGATTTTTATTAATAATTTATCTTGCGCACTAAACATTAGCGCTATACATTCTCTTCACACCTACTTAGCGCGCAAACAATTAGCGCGCAAAACCACAACCAATGAGGCTCACACCATGCAAACTCTCTACACCGCAATCGCAACTTCCACTGGCGGCCGTGACGGTCGTGCGATCTCCAGCGACAACGTACTCGACGTCAAACTGGCCACCCCGAAAGAACTCGGTGGTGCTGGCGGTGCGGCGACCAACCCTGAGCAACTGTTCGCTGCCGGTTACTCGGCCTGCTTCATCGGCGCACTGAAATTCGTCGCCAGCCAGACCAAGCGCAAGATTCCTGACGACGCGTCGATTACCGCGCATGTCGGCATCGGCCAGATCCCTGGCGGTTTCGGTCTGGACATCGATTTGCACATCAGCCTGCCGGGCCTGGAACAAGCCGACGCGCAGTCGCTGGTCGACGCCGCTCACCAGGTCTGCCCGTACTCCAACGCCACCCGTGGCAACGTCGATGTCCGTCTGCACGTGACTGTGTAATCACTCAAGCCCCCGGCCCGAACAAGGAAAATGAACATGAACACTTTCAGCAAAGTCTTGACCGGTACCCTTCTCGCCCTGTCGGTACACAGCGCTTTCGCCGGTGATGTCGAACACAACACCCAGGCATTCCTCGATGCGCTGAATTCAGGCAGCGGCAAGCCGATCGAGCAGCTGTCGCCCAAGGATGCCCGCGCCGTGCTGGTCGGCGCGCAGTCCGGGGTCAAGTTGACGTTGCCCAAAGCCGATGTCAGCGAGAAGACCATCCAGATCGATGGTCAACCGCTGAGCCTGACCATCGTCCGGCCGGCCGGGGTCAAGGGTGAGCTGCCGGTGTTCATGTTCTTCCATGGCGGCGGCTGGGTGCTGGGGGACTTCCCGACGCACGAACGTCTGGTGCGCGATCTGGTGGTCGGTTCGGGAGCGGCGGCGGTGTTCGTCAATTACACCCCTTCGCCGGAAGCGCATTACCCGGTGGCGATCAACCAGGCCTACGCTGCGACCAAATGGGTGGCGGAACACGGTAAAGAGATCAATGTCGACGGCAAGCGCCTGGCCGTGGCCGGCAACAGCGTCGGTGGCAACATGGCCGCAGTGGTTGCGCTGATGGCCAAGGACAAGGGCACCCCGGCGATCAAATTCCAGGTGCTGCTGTGGCCGGTGACCGATGCCAACTTCGACACCGGTTCGTACAACCAGTACGCCGAAGGGCACTTCCTCACCCGCAACATGATGAAGTGGTTCTGGGACAACTACACCACCGACGCCAAACAGCGCAACGAGATCTACGCTTCACCGCTGCGCGCCACCACCGCACAGCTCAAAGGCCTGCCGCCAGCACTGGTGCAGACTGCCAGCGCCGACGTGCTGCGTGATGAAGGCGAAGCCTATGCGCGCAAACTCGATGAGGCCGGAGTACCGGTAACGTCGGTGCGCTACAACGGCATGATCCATGATTACGGCTTGCTCAACGTGGTCAGCCAGGTACCGGCGGTGCGTTCGGCGATGTTGCAGGCGTCTGAAGAACTGAAGCAACACTTGAAGTAACCACCGTCCCACAGGGTTCCGAGTGTTTCTTACAGGCACAAAAAAACCCGACTCAATGGTCGGGTTTTTTCTTTCCGCAAAAAGCAGTGCTTATTTCGCACGGCCTTTGTAGGAACCGCCTTCGCGGGTATCGATCTCGATCATGTCGCCGATTTCGATGAAGTCGGCAACCGACAGCTCGGTACCGTTCTTCAGTTTGGCAGGCTTCATCACCTTGCCGGAAGTGTCACCGCGAGCGGAGCCTTCGGTGTAGTCAACCTGACGCACGATGGTGGTCGGCAGCTCTACGGAAACCAGACGCTCTTCGAAGAACACGGCTTCGCAAACGTCGGTCATGCCTTCTTCAACGAAAGGCAGAACGCTTTCGATGTCTTCGGCGTTCAGCTCGTACATGGTGTAGTCAGTGGTGTCCATGAACGTGTAGGTGTCACCGCTGATGAACGACAGGGTGGCTTCTTTACGATCCAGGATCACGTCGTCCAGTTTGTCGTCCGCACCGTAAACGGTTTCGGTCTTGTAACCGGTCAGCAGGTTCTTCAGCTTGGTCTTCATGATCGCGCTGTTACGGCCCGACTTGGTGAATTCAGCTTTCTGAACCAGCCAAGGATCGTTGTCGATACGGATCACGGTACCGGGTTTGAGTTCTTTACCAGTTTTCATTGCGAATATCCGAATTTGGATGGGATTTACAAAAATCTAGGCCGCGTATCATATCCAATTTACATAAAACTGTACCAGCGCCGTGGCAAGATCCGCCTGCAAGGCCTGTTCCAGACACCATGCTTCGGCGTTCTCCTCGAGTTCCGGCCAATGATTTCGCACCGCCAGCCAGTGCTCGCCGATCGGTTGCCCGGCACTCCACGCTCGCCACAGACCGTTCATCGCCTGCGCCGCAGCGGGTGAAAGGCCGTGAGTGTAGAGCGCGAGAAAAGCATCGAGCTTGTCCAGATGGATATCATCGTCCTGCTGATAGATGTGCCAGAGCATCGGCCGCCCCGCCCATTGCGCGCGAACGAATGAATCTTCACCGCGCACCGCGTTGAAATCGCAGCACCACAGCAGATGGTCGTACTGATCCTGACGGACGAACGGCAGCACTTGCACGGTCAGGGACTCGCGCACATGAATCGCGCCGACCGTCAGGGTTTCCACGTCCAGCCAGCGCGCCACATCGCCGAGAATCCGTCCTTCCGGCACCAGCAGGTGAGTCGGCCGCGCATCGGCCGCCAGCACGTCCAGCCAACTGGCCAGCCCGGGATTTTCATAAGCAAACAGCGAGATCAGTTGCGCGTCCGGAGCAGGATCGATACCCAAGGCTTGCAGGAAATGTCGCTGGGCCGGCCGATCCTGCTGAAACTGGCGACGCTGTTCGAGCAGTCCGCGTTCGCGCAGCAGGCCACCGGTGCCCGGCTTGAAGCCCGGAAAGAAGAAGAACTTCTGCACCGTTTTGTATTTTACCGACGGCAAGCCGTGGCAGCCGGTAACCCAGTCTTCGGCGCTGAGATAATCGAGGTTGAGCCACAGCGGCGGCGTTTCCCGCGTAGCCATGCTGTCCATGTAATCAGTGGGCAACTGACAGGCGAAGGCGGCGATGACTACGTCGGCCGCCTCGGCGTGCAGCCATTCGCTCGGCCACTGACGCACCTCGACGCCCTGCTGCCATTGCTGCACAACATCGACATCGATCTCAGGACAGAGGCGCTCGAACGCGCGCAGATCATCCACCCACAGGCGCACCGGCAAGGCATGCTCGGCCACCAGCTGCCGGGCCAGGCGCCAGGTCACGCCGATGTCACCGAAGTTATCGACCACGGTGCAGAAAATGTCCCAGCGGGGTTTCGCTTCAGGCATGCCGTTCTCCCGTTGGCAAAAAACCTCGATTGTCCGCATAAATGCGCTCGCGCAGAAGAGCCGACGGCGATTAATCTTCGTGCGACAATCGCCGCTTGCCCGCAACCATCCGCCAGGAGGCCGCCATGCCCTACCGTCCCAATCCGCGTCGTCCCTTGCCTGTTCAGCTTAGCGCGCTGCATCTGACCGGCAGCATTGCGCTGGGCCTGTGGCTGGGGTTCCTGGCGATTGCGCTGACCTGCTGGCTGCTTTCGCGCTTTATCTTTCCCGAGCAACTGGCCCCTGTCGCGCAAGCGGTGCAGCAGCGCGTCAGTCCGCCGGCTGTGGCGCCCGTGCAGGTTCAGCCGGACATTCCGCCGCAAAGTCCGCTGTTCCAACAGTACGAAGAAAACCTGCGCAAGAATGAACAGCAGGCCCGACTGGATCAGGCGCGCGCCAATTCGCGTAACGCGTCCAATCCGAAATGCCAGTTCTGGCTGCAGCAGGACCAGACCGCGCCGACCGAAAAGAGCCGCGCCAACGTTTTGCAATTCTGCGATTGATCATGAACAAACACAGCGTCCACCAGTTGATTCTCGACAAGCTGCGCATCGACCTCGACATCGCCGAGCGCGCCGCGCAAACCGCTTACGAAACCGCGACCCACGAAGAAAACATCGCCGAAAACAAATACGACACGCTGGGGCTGGAGGCGTCGTATCTGGCGGCGGGTCAGGCGAAGCGGGTTGAGGAAATCCGTCAGTCACTGGCGCTGTGTCAGAACCTGACGTTGCGTGCCTACGATGAAAATCGCGGCATTGAAGTCGGCGCCCTGCTAGGTCTGGAGGACGAAAAGGGTCGCGAGCAATGGCTGTTTCTGGCGCCGGATGCGGCGGGGCTGAAAGTCGACGTGGTCGGTCAGCCGGTTACCGTCATCACCCCGCGCTCGCCGCTGGGCAAAAGTCTGCTGGGCAAGTTCGCGGGCGATGAGGTGGAGATTCTGGTGGCGGGCACCCGGCAACAGTTTGCTGTCACCGAGGTGCTCTGAAGCGGGTGCTTAGTGAACGGGCAGTTCGACGCCGTCGAACAGCTCTTCGAGCTCTTGCTTGTTGTGGCACTGAATGGCCTTGGCCATGACTTCGCGGGTCAGGTGCGGGGCGAATTTCTCGATGAAGTCGCACATGAAGCCACGCAGGAAGGTGCCACGACGGAAACCGATCTTGGTGATGCTCGACTCGAACAGCTCGCTGGCATCCAGCACCACCAGATCGTTATCGAGTTTGGTATCGACCGCCATTTTAGCCACGATGCCTACGCCCAGGCCCAGGCGCACGTAGGTTTTGATCACGTCGGCGTCAGCAGCGGTGAACACCACTTTCGGCGTCAGGCCACGATGGCTGAAGGCTTCGTCGAGCTTGGAACGGCCGGTGAAACCGAACACGTAAGTGACGATCGGATATTCGGCCAGCGCTTCGAGGGTCAGCTTCGGCAGCTTGGTCAGCGGGTGGCCATGGGGTACGACCACGCAGCGGTTCCAGCGGTAGCACGGCATCATCACCAGATCACCGAACAGCTCCAGCGCTTCAGTGGCAATGGCGAAATCGACGGTGCCGTCAGCGGCCATTTCGGCGATCTGCATCGGCGAGCCCTGATGCATGTGCAGGGCCACGTCCGGGTATTGCTTGATGAAATTGCTGATCACCGGCGGCAGCGCATAACGCGCCTGGGTGTGGGTGGTGGCGATCGACAGGGTGCCCTTCTTCTCGTTGGAGAATTCCTGGGCAATCTGCTTGATGCTTTCGACTTTGCGCAGGATCTCGCCAGCGGTGGTGATGATACGCTCGCCGGCCGGGGTAACGCGGGTCAGGTGCTTGCCGCTGCGGGCGAAGACTTCGACGCCCAGCTCGTCTTCCAGCAGGCGGATCTGCTTACTGATGCCCGGTTGCGAGGTGTACAGGCTTTGAGCGGTAGCGGAAACGTTGAGGTCGTGGTGCGCCACTTCCCAGATGTAGCGCAGTTGTTGAAGCTTCATATCAATCCCTCAAAGCAGGTAGACGCCACGGGCATCAGCGACGGTATATAACTATATTAATGGTTCGAAGAATAAATCTAGAACTTTTTTATCAAAACGCCATTATTCCTGCTTCAGCGATCCTCACGCCGCCGACGTTCCATCAGCGGCACCAGATAGACCGGCACCTTGGCCAACTGCAGGACCCGCGCCGCCGTGCGCCCCAACGGCGTTTCCGCGCCGACGCCATGGCTGTGACTGCCGACGATCAGCAGATCGACCGAGAGCTTGTGCACCTGGTCGAGAATCACCTGCGACGGATCACCCTGCAGCACTCGCACCGCGCGAATGCGCTGCAGATCCTGTTCGCCGTCGTCCCCCAGTTCTTCACGAAAGCTGTCGAGCACCCGTTGTTCGATATTGGCGATGACTGTTTTCAGACCCTGACTATGGAATTCGTTCAATGCCTGTTCGTCGAGATAGCTTTGCAGCACCGACTCGGCAAACAGGCCCATGGGTTCCACCGCGTGTACTACATACAGATCGGCATTGAAGGTGCGCGCCAAGGCCAGGGCATGCTGCATCACGAACGGTGCGTACAGACCGAGGTCGGTGGCATACAGCATTGAGCGAATCATGGGACCTCCTCGCGAGCCAACGATGGCGGAGATTGATTCAGCTTAGCAGTGCCTTGGCGAGTACGACGTGCGACGCAACGTCCTGAATGAAAAGGCTCTAGATCGGCGGTTCGTTGCTGATGCCATGGGGCACGTGGCCGGTGGCGACCACTTCGCGAGCCAGCTCGCAATGACCGGTCTGGTCATCGAAGAACACGTCGGCGGCGAAGGCTTCGAGGAACGCCGATTTGGTCAGGCCACCGAGAAACAGCGATTCATCGAGGCGGATATCCCATTCCCGCAAGGTGCGAATCACTCGCTCATGGGCCGGTGCCGAACGCGCGGTCACCAGCGCCGTGCGGATCGGGCAATCGTCATCGGGAAACTCGCGCTGCAACAGATTGAGCGCTGCCAGGAAGCCCTTGAACGGCCCACCGCGCAAAGGCTCGCGTGCCGATTCGCGTTCCTTGGCCTGAAACGCTTCCAGCCCTCCGGACTGATAGACGCGCTCGGACTCGTCGGAAAAGATCACCGCATCACCGTCGAAGGCGATACGCAATTCATCGCTGGCCGCGCGGCTCGCGCCACCGGACAGGATCGTTGCCGCAGCGAACCCGGCGTCCAGCGCGGCACGCACGTCTTCGGCGTGGGTCGAGAGAAACAGGTCGCAGCCAAACGCTTTCAGATACGGATACGGACTGCGCCCGCCGACGAACGCCGCACGAGAAATCGCCAGGCCGTAATGATGAATCGAATTGAACACGCGCAGACCGGTGTCGGCGCTGTTGCGGGAAACCAGAATCACCTCGACCCGCGCGCGGCCGAGGCGGCTGTTCAGGCTCAGGAGTTTTTCCACCAGCGGGAACGCATCGCCCGGCGCGAGGATTTCGTCTTCGTGCTCGATCTGATATTGCCGATAGGCTTCGACTCCGCTCGACAGGTAGACCTTATGGCTTTCGCTCAGGTCGAACAAGGCGCGCGAGGAAATCGCCAGCACCAGTTTGTCATCGATGTTATTGGCCATGCCTTCCCCCAGAACAACCGACTCAGGTATTGCGTCGGTCGATAAAACCCAAATGGCGATACAACGCCTCGATGCGTGGCAACTCGCAGCCCGCCGCGTTCGCCGCCGCCAGTGGCCGGGCGTAGATCGCCTCCAGCTCCAGCGGGCGTTTGTGTGCAAAGTCGTGGTACATGCTCGGCCAGTAATCGGGCATTTTTTCCGTCATGGTGAACAGGTACTCGGCATAGCCGGGCGGGATCTCGTATCCACAGGCCCGGGCGCCCTGCACCACTTCCGCCATCAACGCCTGAATCGACAGGCGGCTGTCAGCATCAGCCATCAGCGCTTCGGTTCCCGCCCCGAGCAATACCGAAAGTCCGTTATAGGGAATATTCCACACCAGTTTCTGCCAGCGCGCCTGATGCAGGTTGGCCATCGCCTGCGAGTCGATGCCGGCGGCACGGAACAGTCCGGCGCCCTCCTCGACGATCGCCATGCGCGCTACTTCATCAATGGCCGAGCCGCTGTGATAACCGACATTCACCGCGCCAAGGGCCTGATGGGTGATCTGCCCCGGCCCTTCGCGGTGCACGCAGATCAGGCACAGACCACCGAGCAGATGCAGCGAATCCGGCAACAGTGGTCGCAGGCTGTCTTCGACATCCAGACCGTTCTGCAGCAACAGCACTTTTGCGTCAGGTTTGGCGGCCTGAATGATCGCCGGCGCCAGACCGGCATTACTGGTGGTCTTGGTGCCGACCAGCAGCCAGTCACAGGGCGGCATGTCTTCGGCAGCGGAATAGGCATTGGCCGGATTCAGCGTCAACGGCCCATGCACCGCACTGTTGATCTGCAAACCGCGCTCAGCCACTGCGGAAAATTCGCTGCGCAACAAGAAATGCACGTCGAAACCGGCACGCGCCAGCATCACCCCGTAAAACCCGCCGATCGCACCGGTGCCGATAGTCCCCACCACCGGTTTGTTGACTGTCTCGCTCATGGCAACTCCTCTGCAATTCGACCCAGCGCCTGCGCTACTGCCTGGTTGAGTTGGTCAACCGTCAGACGAGTGTGCACTGCGCCAAAGAACTCGCCGTCGCGCACCACAAACAGCGCCGGCAAATGAAACACCTGATAACGCTCGACCAGCCCGCCGTTGTTGCCGGCGTCGATCCAGCACAGCCGATCGATTGCCAGCGGCAATCCCGGCAACACCTCGCGGGCATAACGACAACTGGCACAGCCGACGCTGGTGAAGATCACCAGAGAAACCCCTTTCATCGCCAGCAGCCGCTGGTCGGCGTCGAAGTCGGTCAGCTCGGATTCGACCACTATACTGGGGGAAACAATGTCAGATGGCCGACACAGGGAGTCTGTGCTCATGGGACGTTTCATTCCTCATCCGGACGAAGTGCCGGTTGAATTGACGTTACTCAAGCCTGAATGCATTTCCAGACAACAGCTGCACACTATCAGCCTCGGCGGCATCGCTTGCAATTACCACCGCGCCTGGCGCCACGGCACTGCACTGCAAGTACGCATGCCGACGCTGAATGCCGACTTCTGTTGCCCGGGCTACGTAGCCTGGTGTCTGCGGCGTAAAAAAGGCTATCTGGTGGGCATTGCCTTCACTGACGAACAGACCCTGTTCAGCGCGCGAATGGGTGAGCAGGTGTGTCAGATCGAACGCTATTCGCGCATGCAGGACAGCCACGACGATCTGCAGGATAGTCAGGCGCTGGCCCTGCAGTGGGTCGAGGCGCACGCCGAAGAGTTCTCCCACGACAACCTGCGCAAGGCTTTTGCGCAGCCAGCGCTGGACTAAAGCACGGTTTGCCCATTGTCGAGCCGCCTCTGACGCGCTAAGGTTCGGCTCCCCCGACGCGCTAAATCTGCTGTGCTCCGCCGCGCGGGGATCGCTGGCGGCCGGCACCCGTGACCTGACGAGTAAACGATGGCTGATTTACCGATCAACGACCTAAACGTCGCCTCTAACGAGACCCTGATCACTCCCGATCAGCTCAAGCGTGATATCCCCCTGAGCGACGCCGCCCTGCGCACCGTCACCAAGGGCCGCGAAGTCATTCGCAACATTCTCGATGGCACCGACCACCGTCTGTTCGTCGTGATCGGCCCGTGCTCGATTCACGACATAAAGGCTGCCCACGAATACGCCGATCGCCTCAAGGTGCTCGCCGAGGAAGTCTCCGACACCCTGTATCTGGTCATGCGTGTGTATTTCGAGAAGCCGCGCACCACCGTCGGCTGGAAAGGTCTGATCAACGATCCGTATCTGGACGACTCGTTCAAGATCCAGGACGGTCTGCACATCGGTCGTCAGTTGCTGCTCGACCTGGCCGAGAAAGGCCTGCCGACCGCGACCGAAGCCCTCGACCCGATCTCCCCGCAGTATCTGCAGGATCTGATCAGCTGGTCGGCCATCGGCGCGCGCACCACCGAATCGCAGACTCACCGCGAAATGGCTTCCGGCCTGTCCTCGGCCGTCGGCTTCAAGAACGGCACCGATGGCGGCCTGACCGTGGCGATCAACGCCTTGCAGTCGGTGTCCAGCCCGCACCGTTTCCTCGGCATCAACCAGGAAGGTGGCGTGTCGATCGTCACCACCAAAGGCAACGCCTACGGTCACGTGGTGCTGCGTGGCGGTAATGGCAAGCCGAACTATGATTCGGTCAGCGTTGCGCTCTGCGAGCAGGCGCTGAACAAGGCGAAGATCAAGCCGAACATCATGGTCGACTGCAGCCACGCCAACTCCAACAAGGACCCGGCCCTGCAACCGCTGGTGATGGAGAACGTCGCCAACCAGATCCTCGAAGGCAACCAGTCGATCATCGGCCTGATGGTCGAAAGCCACCTGAACTGGGGCTGCCAGGCCATCCCGAAAGACCTCGCCGACCTGCAATACGGCGTGTCGATCACCGATGCCTGCATCGATTGGTCCGCCACCGAAAACACCTTGCGCAGCATGCACGCCAAGCTCAAGGACGTATTGCCGAAGCGTCAGCGCACGTAAGCTGCGTTTTACGGGCATAAAAAAACGCCGGACATTGTCCGGCGTTTCTGTGTGTGCGATTCAGATCTTCGCGGCGCGACGCTGATGGCGTTCCATGTAGCGCTCGACGTAGGAGCAAGACGGGATCACCGTGTAGCCCATTTCTTCGGCGTATTGCAGCGCGCGTTCAGTCAGCGCTGCGGCAATGCCACGGCCGCGCAGGGCATTGGGCACGAAGGTGCGGTAGATATCCAGGGTCTGCTTGCCCAGATCCATGTAGGTCAGGTAAGCACGATGACCGTCCACAGTGGTCTCGAATTGATGACCAGCCTGGTCATGGTGGATGGACAACGCCTCGCTCATCACTACTCCTCGCGGGTCTTGAATTGTGACCCCTACCTTACCGATGTTTTTCCGGCGAAGGAACATCTACGCCACCCCGTGCCTGATGGACACTGAGAAGAGCCACACCGATCTCGCGCAATCTGACACCTGCTGAATAGTAGGCACCATTGGCGAAAATGCTCAAGGTACGCTCGTCATCGGATGGTTTGCGTGCATTGGCATCGATGGTCGCAGGTTCGGCCGCAAGACAATCTTTGCGTGCCGTTTGCCTGAACATTGCCGGAATGTTGAGACTTAAGACGTGCGACCTTTTTTAAAGTCACCTGTACATCAACAAAGATACGCGAAGCGCTTCGCAGAACCTGAACAAAAGTGTGGACGAATTCATTTAGAAAGACTTTAGCCGAAGTCGCAAAAACAGCGCACGAGGGCGGGAACTTTTTCCGTTTGAGTCGCTCACGCCGGGGCTTGCAGCTGGATATTTTTTATACAGCGCAGTTAAAAGTTGCTCGAAAAAGAATCAACGCCTACAATTTTTTTTGCTTCTTGCGCTACGTCAGTTTACTTACTACAAGTAATGGGTAGTATGTACGCCGGCTATTTCCTCAATCGTGAGGAGACAGCCACTTAATTTGAAAGTCCTTGAAGGGGAACACGATGAACAACGTTCTGAAATTCTCTGCTCTGGCTCTGGCCGCAGTTCTGGCTACCGGTTGCAGCAGCGCATCGAAAGAAACCGAAGCACGTCTGACCGCTACTGAAGACGCAGCTGCTCGCTCCCAGGCTCGTGCAGACGAAGCTTACCGTAAAGCTGATGAAGCTCTGGCTGCTGCTCAAAAAGCACAACAGACTGCTGACGAAGCTAACGAGCGTGCTCTGCGCATGCTGGAAAAAGCTAGCCGCAAGTAATAATCCCTCGGGATTGTTATCGAGCCGATCCGGTTTTCCGGGTCGGCTTTTTTGTGCCCGTTGCTTTTCTCCGAGTAATAAAAAACCCGCCGACGCTGCACGCATCGGCGGGTTTTCAATCAGCTCTTATTGCTGCAGGTCGATCGGTGCACTGCTCACCATTGGCGCCGAGGTATTCGGCACGGCGATCTCTACCGGCAGGCCGTCTTCGGCGGCGACCACATCACGCACCACATCCCAGTTCATGCGCAAATTGCTGGTGATGTCTTCACGCTTGAGCATCGCGTTGATCACCGCGGTGTGCTTGTCGACTACCGACGGGTTGCCCTTGTCGTCGAGCGGCGTGTGCGCTTCCAGATAGACCTTGCCGCCACTGCGACCGAACTTGTACGGGTCGTTGATGATGCGCACCGAGGTGCCGACCGGGACCATGCCGGCCATTTCCAGCACGTTGTTGTTGAACATGCGGAAGCAGCCGTGGCTGGTGCGCATGCCGATGCCGAACTTCTTGTTCGAACCGTGGATCAGGTAGCCCGGCGTGCCGAGGGTGAACTTGAACGGCCCCAGCGGGTTATCAGGACCGGCCGGCACCACATTCGGCAGCGGATCACCGTCAGCAGCGTGTTCGGCCTTGATCGAAGCCGGAGGCGTCCACGTCGGGTTCGGTGTCTTGGCGATGATCGAGGTGTGCGCGATCGGCGAGCCCCAGCCTTCACGGCCGATACCCAGCGGGAAGGTGTACACCACGTCACGGCCTTTCGGGTAGTAATAGAGACGGTATTCGGCGAGGTTGATGACGATGCCTTCACGCGGGCCCGGCGGCAGGATGAAGCGCGTCGGCAGGACGATCTCGGTACCGGCGCCCGGCAGCCAGGCATCGATGCCCGGGTTGGCCGCAACCATTTCCGAATAGCCCAGATCGTAGGTGGTGCCCAGGTCGGCGAAGGTGTCTTCGTACTTGGCTTTGATCACCTGCACCTGGCCGACGATGTCCTCGCCGGGTGGTGGCAGGGGAAGCTCCAATGCAGCAACGGGACCGGCCACACACAGGGCGGCAAGTGACAGGCAGCGGGTGACGGCAGGAAAGCGCGGCAACATCCGGAAAATCCTTCGCATGATCATCAAGGGTATAAGGGCGCGATTGTACACCGCGGCCTGGGGATTCGGGAGACACGCCGATAGACCGTGTCGCGCCCTGAAAGATCGCAGCCTCGTTGCACTCGTCAGCTCCTACATTTGCAACGCATTCCCTGTAGGAGCTGACGAGTGCAACGAGGCTGCGATCTTTTGATCTTAAAGTTCGAATCGAAGCTCGGGCCAGATCGGCGAGGTGCCGCGCTTCTGCGATTCAAGAATCGCCCGGCACAGCGAGCACAGGCGCTGATCCTGGAACACCCGGCGATCAACATTCGACCAGCGCGGTTGCGCCGGCAGCAGAGTGCCGCACAGCGTGCGATCGGCCGAGCCACCGAGTTCCAGCTGCCGCGTCACCAGATGCACCCGCACTTCCTGGCAGGCGAACAGATCCAGCTGCTCGTCAGGCTCGATCAGTTGGTAGGCAAACAGGGACCAGGCAGGACGCGGCATCGGGGGCTCCAAATTAGGGGGCGCCACATTAGCCGAAAGCCTGCCACTAGAAAAGCCTCATAACAGCGGTTTTAGCGTCGGCCAGACATTTTCCAGCAACTTGCTCTGAGCCCCGGCCGCCGGGTGCAGACCGTCGGCCTGCATCAGGTCCGGATGACCACCGACACCTTCGAGAAAAAACGGCACCAACGGGATGTTTTTCTCTTCGGCGAGCTTGCCGTAAACCTCGGCGAACGAATCGGTGTAGCGCTTGCCATAATTGGGTGGCAACTGCATGCCGAGCAGCAGCACTTTCGCGCCGCTCTGCCGCGAGCTGTCGATCATCGAGGAAAGATTTCGTTGCAATTGCGCTGGCGGCATCCCGCGCAGGCCGTCATTGCCACCCAGCTCGAGGATCACCAACTCCGGCTTATGCTCTGCAAGCAGCGCCGGCAGCCGCGCCTGGCCTCCGGCACTGGTGTCGCCACTGATCGAGGCGTTGACCACTTTATCGTCGAAACCCTCCTGTTTGAGCCGCTGCTCGAGCAGCGACACCCACCCCAGACGGGTATCCAGGCCGAAACCGGCGCTGATACTATCGCCAACGATCAGGACAGTACCCGCCGCTGCGTTCTGGGCCATGCACATCAAGGCCAGGCCAGCACTCAAAAACCATACACGCATCGGATTCTCCATGGGCGCAAGCATTCTCACCGCGAAGAACCTCAGCAAAGTGGTCCCTAGCGCGGAAGGTGAACTGACTATCCTGCACGAACTCAGCCTGGAACTGAACAAGGGCGACAGCCTGGCCATCGTCGGCGCGTCCGGTTCCGGCAAATCCACCCTCCTCGGCCTGCTCGCCGGCCTCGACCTGCCGAGCAGCGGCGAAGTCACCCTCGCCGGCCAGGGCCTGAGCAATCTCGACGAAGACCAGCGCGCACGAATCCGTGCCGAGCACGTCGGGTTTGTCTTCCAGTCATTTCAGTTGCTCGACAGCCTGAATGCGCTGGAGAACGTCATGCTGCCGCTTGAGCTCGACGGCCGCAAAGATGCCCGCGAGCGCGCCACGCAATTGCTTCAGCGCGTCGGCCTCGGGCAGCGCCTGACCCACTCGCCGCGCCAGCTCTCCGGTGGTGAACAGCAGCGCGTGGCCATCGCCCGCGCCTTCGCGGCCGAACCGGACGTGCTGTTCGCCGACGAGCCGACCGGCAACCTCGACAGCCACACCGGCGAGCGCATCAGCGACTTGCTGTTCGAATTGAACAAGGAACGCGGCACCACCCTGGTGCTGGTGACCCACGACGAACGCCTGGCCCATCGTTGCCGGCGCCTGATCCGTCTTGAAGCCGGGCTGCTGGTCGCCCCTCTGGAGCCTTGATGGCACGTCTGCCGCTGTTGCGTCTGTTCAGTCTTGCCCTGCGCCAGCTCATGCGCGATGCCCGCGCCGGAGAGTTGCGCGTGTTGTTCTTTGCGCTGGTGGTGGCCGTCGCGGCAAGCACCGCGATCGGCTACTTCGGCGCCCGCCTCAACGGCGCGATGATGCTGCGCGCTACCGAGTTTCTAGGTGCCGATCTGGTGCTGGAAGGCAGCTCGCCGGCCCGCGAGGAGCAAATCCGCAGCGGCACCGAACTGCGCCTGAATCATGCGCAAGTGGTGGAGTTTTCCAGCGTCATTGCCACCGACAACGGCATTCAGTTATCCAGCATCAAAGCCGTCGACCGCGCCTATCCACTGCGTGGCGAGCTGAAGAGCGCGCCCGCACCCTTTGCCCAGGAAGAAGTCGGCGGCGAACCGCAACCCGGTGAAGCCTGGGTCGAGGCGCGTCTGCTGACCGCGCTGGATCTGAAGATCGGCGACAGCATCGACGTCGGCATGAAGACCTTGAAGCTGACCCGCGTGCTGACCTACGAGCCGGGTCGCGCTGGCAACTTTTACAGCCTGACGCCACGGGTACTGATCAATCTTGACGACCTCACCGCCACCGGCGTGGTGCAACCGGGCAGCCGGGTAAGCTATCGAGAACTGTGGCGCGGTGAACCGCAGACGCTGGAAACCTATCGTGAATTGATCAAACCGGGCCTCGCTGCAAACCAGCGAATCCAGGATGCCCGCGACGGCAACCGACAGATTGGCGGCGCGCTGGGCAAGGCCGAGCGCTACCTGAACATGGCCAGTCTGGTTGCGGTATTGCTGGCTGGCGTAGCCGTGGCGTTGTCGGCGAACCGTTTCGCCAGCCGGCGTTTCGACGCCAGTGCCTTGCTGCGCTGCCTCGGCTTGTCGCGCCGGGAAACCATGGTGCTGTTCAGTCTGCAACTGACTGTGCTCGGCCTGATTGCCGCCATCAGTGGCGCCCTGCTCGGCTGGCTGGCGCAACTGGGGCTGTTCGCGTTGCTGCATGATTTGCTGCCAAGTGACGTGCCACCGGGTGGGCTGTTTCCGGCGATGGCCGGGATTGGCACCGGGCTGGTGGCGCTGGCCGGTTTTGCCTTGCCGCCATTGGCTGCACTGGGTCGCGTGCCACCGTTGCGGGTGTTGCGCCGCGACATGCTCCCGATCCCCTCGAGCACATGGATGGTGTACGGCGCGGCGTTGGGTGCGCTGGGCCTGATCATGTGGCGTCTGAGTCTGGATCTGCTGCTGACCTTCGCCCTGCTTGGCGGTGGCGTAGTCGCCGCGCTGGTGCTTGGTGGCCTGCTGTTGTTGCTGCTGCAAAGCCTGCGCCGCCTGCTCGCCCGCGCCTCGTTGCCATGGCGTCTGGGCCTTGGCCAGTTGTTGCGGCATCCATTGGCGGCGGCCGGGCAGTCGCTGGCGTTCGGTCTGATCCTGTTGTCGATGGCGCTGATCGCACTGCTGCGCGGCGAACTGCTCGACACCTGGCAAAACCAGCTACCGAAAAACGCGCCGAACTATTTCGCGCTGAATATCCTCCCGGCTGACAAGCAGGCCTTCGCCGATCACCTGATCAAGGTGTCGGCGCAAGCGGCGCCGTTGTATCCGGTGGTGCCAGGACGACTGATCAGCATCAATGGCGAAGCGGTGCAGCAAATCGTCAGCAAGGACTCCGCCGGTGACCGCGCCATTCAGCGTGACCTGAGCCTGACCTGGGCGGCGGATCTGCCGGCGGGCAACAAGCTCACCGCCGGCTCGTGGTGGAGCGGCCAGCCGTCCGACGACGTGCCGGGGGTTTCGGTGGAAGGCAAGGTGGCCGAAAGCCTGAAACTCAAACTCGGCGATCACATGGTGTTCAGCGTTGGCGGGGTCAATCGCGAAGCAAAGGTCACCAGCCTGCGCGAGATCAACTGGGACAACTTCCAGCCGAACTTCTTCATGATCTTCCAGCCTGGTACCCTGAAGGATCTGCCGGCGACCTACCTGACCAGTTTCTATCTGGCTCCGGGGCATGATCAGCAGATCGTCGAGCTGTCGCGGACCTTCCCGGCGGTGACCATCCTGCAGGTCGAAGCGTTGCTCGAACAGCTGCGCAGCATCCTCGCTCAGGTCACCCTGGCGGTGGAATATGTGTTGTTGTTTGTTCTGGCTGCGGGGATGGCCGTGCTGTTCTCCGGTCTGCAAGCGACGCTGGATGAACGAATCCGCCAGGGTGCGCTATTACGCGCGCTGGGCGCCGAGCGGCAGTTGCTGATCAAGGCGCGGCGTATCGAGTTCGGTCTGTTGGGGGCGGTCAGCGGTCTGCTCGCGGCGATCGGTTCGGAGGTGGTCAGTCTGGTGCTGTACCGCTTCGCCTTCGATCTGCCATGGCATCCGCATCCATGGCTGCTGGTGCTGCCGTTGATTGGCGCCGTGCTGATTGGTGGCGCCGGTGTGTTCGGCACTCGCCGGGCGCTGAACGCCAGCCCGCTGACAGTGTTGCGCGAGGGTTGATAGACTCAAGCGGTCTTAATCACAAGAAGTCGCCATGAGCCGTTATCGCCCTCCCCGCACCGCTGGCACCGCGCTGATCACCCCCGAGGGTGAAGCGCGGATGCGCGCCGAATTCCACGAGTTGTGGCATGTGCGTCGCCCGCAGGTCACCCAGGCGGTGAGTGAAGCGGCGGCGCAGGGCGATCGTTCGGAAAACGCCGAGTACACCTACGGCAAGAAGATGCTGCGGGAAATCGACAGCCGCGTGCGTTTTCTCACCAAACGCCTGGAAGCGCTCAAGGTGGTCAGCGAAAAACCCAGCGACCCGAACAAGGTCTACTTCGGCGCCTGGGTAACCATCGAAGACGAGGACGGCAAGCAGTCGCGCTACCGCATCGTCGGCCCCGATGAACTGGACCTCAAACAGGGTTTGATCAGCATCGACTCGCCGCTCGCCCGCGCGCTGATCGGCAAGGCACTCGACGCGGAAGTGCGGGTGCAGACGCCGACCGGCGAGCAGTTCGTTTACATCGTTGCGATTGAATACCCGTAAGACTGATCAGCGCCGAGTGATCAGGCCCTGCCGTGCAACGCGGGTCAGTTGCTTGATCATCTCCGGCGCATCTTCTGCGCTCGGCGCCTGAATCACCGCCAGATCGAAGCTGTCCGTCGCGAAACGCGCCAGCGACTCGCCGTCATCGACAAACTGGATCAGGAACGCGGCAGGACCGCCGCTGCGACGTGGCCAGCCATCGAGATAACGCAACAGCGTCGGCTGGTGTTTGCCGCCAAGAAGGATTTTCGGGTTGCGTTGGGTGACATGTGCCGTGATCGGCGCGGGACGTGCTGGAGGGCGTAGTGCGTTCATCGTGTCGTGTCTCTGCCTCAAAAGTCTGCATGGCAGGTGAGAGGCAACACCGAACCAGCGCTTTAGCGGTATTTCGAAGCCCTGTTCCGGCTTCTGACGGTAACTGTAGAAGTCACCTGGCGCCCCGCAAGTAGCTGTTTAAATCGGCGCATGGGCAACATCCTAGAGAACGTGACCGACCAGTGTCAAGAATCCCCCGCAACAAAAAAAGGCCCGCACAATGCGGGCCTTTGCCTTGAGCCAGAGCCTTCAACCGGCGATGGCGCGATCCGCCGAGAGCTTGCCGGCACCTTCGATCAGTACCGCGATGCTGCCGGCCAGCAGAGCCAGAGCAAACTCATAACCGTTGTTGGCCATGAACAAACCGTTACCGATGTGCACCGAGAAGATCGCCACCAGCGAGAGGAACGCCAGACCGAGTGCCGCCGGGCGTGCCAGCAGGCCGATGATCAGCGCCAGACCGGCGAAGAACTCGGTACCGCCGGCCAGCGAGGCCATCAGATAGCCCGGGGTCAGGCCGATGCTTTCCATCCATTGCGCAGTGCCGGCCAGGCCGTAACCACCGAACAGACCAAAGAGTTTCTGCGAACCGTGGGCGGCGAAGATCACGCCGACAGCAATGCGCAGGACAGTCAGGCCGTAACCGGCGCGGGTGAACAGAACCTTGTTGATCAGAGAGCTCATGGTGCATTCCTTGTTGTGCAGAAGTGTTTGTGTGTTTGGGTTGGTCGCTATATTAATCAGTTTATTTCATGTTTAAAGCGCAAAAATTTCGCCATAACAATCGAATTATTAGATTATTTCCGTGTTACCACTTTCTGCTGCCGGGGCTCGAGCGACTCACGCTCCCGGTCGAATGCCAGGTAATACTTGTTCACGCTATTAACATAGCTGACGGCGCCCATCCCCACCTGCTCCATGGCGATGCGCTCGACCTGGAAGAACCACTGGTTGGGATTGAGGCCACGGCGGCGGGCTTCCGCGCGCATACCCTGCACGCGCTCGGGGCCGATGTTGTACGCGGCGAGGGTGAAGGCCATGCGCTCACGCTCGTTGAGTTTCGGGCTGCTGAAGAACTTGCGGCGGATCATTGCCAAGTACTTGGCGCCGGCCTGCACATTCGCATCGAGATTCTGGATATTGCTCACGCCGACCCGTTGCGCGGCGGACGGGGTGATCTGCATCAGCCCGGTCGGACCGCTGCCGCTGCGAGCGTTGGGCTGCAGACGCGACTCCTTGAACGCAAGCGCCGCCAGGTTAAGCCAGTCCATGTTCTGCGCATCGGCGTGCTTCTGCAGGGTCGGACGGAGTTTTTCCAGACGCTGGCGATCGGCCTTGGCCAGCGGATTGTGCACCTGATACAGGCGTCGATAGATGCGCAGAAAAGCGGCGTCTTCGTCCGACGGTCTCTTGTAACCGGTGAGGAAGCGATCAATGCTCGCGCGCAACATCGACGCATCGCGACGCACGAACCAATGTTCTTCGCCCGGCTCGCCGAGGCTCAGTTGCCGATCAAGGCGCAGCTTCGGCAGGATCTTGCCCCAGCGTTCGGCTATCGGTTGCTCGACAATGGTCAGGTGGAAAATCCCGCCCTGGACCATCTCCAGCACATCCTCCACCGCCAGCGTCGGATCGACCCACTCGATGTTGATCGGCGCGAGTTTGTGCAGCGCCAGTTTCTGGTTGAGCTGACTGACCACCTCCCCCGCCGCACTACCGGTGGGCAGCGCCAGGGTTTTGCCGGACAGCTGCTCGACCTTGGTGTAACGGCGCTGGCCCTTGATGCCGACCAGCACCAGCGGCACGTTGCTGGCAATCGGCTCACTGCTGGCCACTGCATAGCCCGATGGCAGGTCGAGCAATTCACCGGGCGCGACCATATCGCCTTCGCCGCGCTGCAAGGCGCCGAGCAATTGATCCTTGGCTTTGGGAATGATCTTGAGGGTGACTTCCTGGCCGTCACGAGCATGGCCATTGAGGTATTGCTCGAACGCGCGCAGTCGGTGGTACTCGACACCGATGGCCTGGCCCTGGACCTCGCCGGAGCTGTTGCGGCTCTGATTGACCAACACTCGCAACACGCGGCTGCTGCGAATGTCCGAGAGGTCGCGAACCTTGCTCGCCGGCACGGCTTGCAGCGGCCCGGGCAGGCGCGCGACCGCCGTCATCGGCAGCAGCAACGCAGCACACAACAGCAGCAGAACCGAGGGACGATGCATCCACTCTCCGAAAAGAATACGGGGCGATTCGTCGCAAAAAAGACGACATCACCGACGAAAACAGAGCGCTCTGAGCGCTGGTAAAGTGCGAGAGACTGGCACAGTGATGGCATCGTCGCCACCCCGGAGTTCTTCGCGGCCTCAACAGACAGCCATAAGTCATTGTAGTTCTTGGCTTTTCTTATAAATCTACAGCTCTGATATGCTTTCCGGCCTTCGGCCCGAGGTAGCACCATGCAACTCATCGATATCGGCGTCAACCTGACCAACCCCAGTTTCGCCGACAAACACCAGGCCGTGCTCGACCGCGCCTACGCCGCCGGCGTCTGCCAACTGGTGCTGACAGGCACCAGCGTCGAGGGTAGCGAACAGGCGCTGGAACTGTGCCAACAACTGGATGAAAGCGGCCAACGGCTGTTCGCCACCGCCGGCATTCACCCGCATTCGGCCAGCGACTGGAACGCTGACAGCGCCCGTCGTCTGCGCAGTCTGTTGAACGAATCCAGCGTCGTCGCGGTGGGCGAATGCGGGCTGGATTTCAACCGCGACTTCTCCCCGCGCCCGCAACAGGAAAAGGTCCTGGAAGAACATCTGGCGCTGGCCGTCGAACTGCAATTGCCGGTGTTCCTGCACGAGCGCGATGCCAGTCAGCGGCTGCTGGAGATCCTCAAGGACTTCCGCGATCAATTGCCGGCGGCGGTGGTGCACTGCTTCACAGGCGAACAAAAGGCCTTGTTCAGCTACCTCGATCTGGATCTGCACATCGGCATCACCGGCTGGATTTGCGACGAACGCCGGGGCACGCATCTGCATCCGCTGGTCAAAGAGATCAAAGCGGGACGGCTGATGCTGGAAAGCGACGCGCCATATCTGCTGCCGCGCACGTTGCGGCCGAAGCCGAAAAACGGCCGCAATGAGCCGGCGTATCTGAGCGAAGTGCTGCGCGAAGTGGCGTTGCATCGCGGCGAGACCGAGGAAGCGCTGGCCGCACATACCACCGCGTGTGCCCGGGCGTTTTTTAATCTTCCGATGTTGGTGTAAAACGCAAAAGATCGCAGCCTTCGGCAGCTCCTACATTGGCACGGCGTACATTCTGTAGGAGCTGCCGAAGGCTGCGATCTTTTGATCTGTTGATCCGCATCAAAAAATGGTTTTCTGCATAGCGGCACAATAATGGCACCTTGCCGAAACTGTTTCCGCTATCAGAGAAGACCTCCATGGGTGCCTGGCTTAGCAATATCTCGCTGAAATACAAATTCTGGGCGGTCAACGCGGTCGCCTTTGTCACCACTCTGCTGCTCGTACTGTACGCCGTGCATCTCGAGCAACAGGCCCGCAGCCATGCCGCGCAGGCATCCGCGCAGGCGCAGGCGCAGTTGCTCAAGGCCTGGCCGCTCGGGCAACCGCTGCCCAAGTCCGCTCAGGTGCTGACCTTCAAGCGCGGTGAAGCGCCGCGTCTCAATGATCAACCGTTGCTGGAAATCAGCGGCAGCAACGGCTGGAACGCCATCAATGAAATGCCGCTGTTCGGTGACGACCCGTTGCTGGGCGCCGAAGTGTTCAGCCGTGCCGACGGTGAGCAAGTGGCGGTCATCGCCTATGCCCCGAGCTTGAGCCAGGTGTTCAGCGAGCGTTTCGCCAACTATGCGCTGGCGGTCTTCGTCCTGATGCTGGCGATGCTTGGCGCCTCGCAACTGTTGATCCGTTTTCTGCTCAGCCAGCTCAACACGTTGAAAGACGTGATGCTGCACGTTGAAAAAACCGGTGATCTTTCTGCTCGCGTGCCGCTGGTGGGCAAGGACGAAGTCGGGCAGATGGCCAATGCCTTCAACGCCATGCAGGCCGGTTATCAACGCGTCGTAACCACCGTTGCCAGCACCGCGCGACAACTGGATGACGGCGCTGCGCGGCTGGCCTCGAGCATGAACGACGTGCGCCACGGCATGCTCGGCCAACAAAGCGAAACCGACCAGGCTGCCACCGCGATCAACGAAATGACCGCCACCGTTTATCACATCGCTCAACACGCCGGCGCCACCCGCGATCTGTCGAAAACCGCCGATGGCCTCGCCGGCAGCGGTCAGCAGGTGGTGGCGCGGGTGCAGCAGTCGATTGCCGGACTGTCCAGCGGCGTGCAGCAGACGGCAGAAATGATTCAACGCCTGGCCGAGGACAGTCAGAAGATCAACGGCGTGGTCAGCGTGATTCACAGCATCGCTGAACAAACCAATCTGCTCGCGCTGAATGCGGCGATCGAAGCGGCCCGCGCCGGGGAGATGGGACGCGGCTTTGCCGTGGTCGCCGATGAAGTGCGCAACCTCGCCAAGCGCGTGCAGGCGTCCACCGACGAGATCACCGGCATGATCGCCGCGTTGCAGGCCGGCACCCGCGATGCGGTGGATTTCATGCAGGAGAGTTCGTACAAGGCCGACGACTGCGTGCAGCAGGCGCAGGAGGCTGGCGCGGCGCTGGCGGAAATCACCGGAGCAGTTGCGCAGATGCGCGAAAGCAACACGCAGATTGCCGTGGCGGCGGAACAGCAGAGTCAGGTTGCCGAGGAGATGAACCGGGCGGTGGTGAGTATTCGTGACGTGACTGAAAATACCGTGCAGCAGACGGTGGATTCGGCGACGACCAGTAATGAGCTGGCGACGCTGGCCGGAGCGCTTAACAAGGCGATAGGTCAGTTGAAACTCTGATGGCCTCTTCGCGGGCAAGCCCGCTCCCACAGGGATTTTCGACAATCAACAATTGTGCGTACACCGAGCACACTGTGGGAGCGGGCTTGCCCGCGATGGCGTCCGCTCTGGCGACATCAAATTTTGCCATTGCCGCTATCAACTCAATAGCCAACCTTGATTCGCCGCCCTCCGCGCCCGGGCCTATTCTCCAACCATGAAGTTCAACATGGATCGAGGAGTAGCAAACATGGGCAAACGTCACCCCAACCTTCCCGCGTGGCAATGGCGCGCCTACCCGGGCAATCATCAGCATCCGACCAATCTGGTCCTTCACTTGATTGCCGTGCCGTTGTTCATCGTGGCGTTTCTGTTGATCGTGTCGGGGGTGTTCAGCCTGAGTCTGGCCAGCGTCGCCATCGGCGTGATCGGTATCGTCGCGGCGCTGGGTCTGCAGCGCCACGGCCACGGCCTGGAGGCGCAAGCCTCCGAGCCGTTCAGTGATCGCAAAGATGCCGTGTCACGTTTGCTGGTCGAGCAGTTTCTGACCTTTCCGCGGTTCTTTCTCAGCGGTGGCTGGTGGCGCGCCTGGCGTGAGCGCCACCGTCGGCATTGAGTCAGGCGAAGATCGTCACGGTCTGCCGACTCATGGCAATCAACTCCCCTTTCGCACTCCACAACTTCGCGGCGACATGGCCGTAGCCGTCGGCTGCGTACTCGATGTCGGCCAGGTATTGGCACCAGTCCAGCGTGCTCAAGTCGTGTAACGGCTGCACGAATTCAATGGTCCAGGTCAGCGTACTACCCGGTGCCGGTTTCTTCAGATACGGCAACAGCGCCGGCGGCCAGGCATCCACCAGCGCCAGCAGATGCGCCTCGTTGACCGGCTCCTCTTTGACATCCCCACGCAACCGCACCCAGCCGCCCATCAAGCGCGACGCCGTGCCGGAGAACGGAATGCCGCCGACGCTCCAGCGCATCGCCAGATGGCGCATGAATTCCGGGGTCACGCCTTTGATGTAGGGTAGCTCTTGGCATTCGTCCCAGTGTTTCATGGTGGGCGCCGGGTAGGCTTCGACGGCGACTTCCGAGCGCCGCGAGGCACCGAAGCTGCCCTGAATGATCGTCACCACTTGGCCATTCTGCATGGCGCGGCCCAACACCTGGCTGACGGCTTTGCCTTCACGCAGCACATCGACTTCGAAACTCACCGGCACCTCCGGCTCGACCGGGCCGACAAAGGTAATCGCCAGCGAACGCACCGGGCGCTCCGTCGGCACCTTGGCGCGCATGGCTTCAAATTGCAGCGCGGCCACCAGCCCGCCAAAACTGGCACGGCCCTGTCCCCATTCTGCGGGGATGGTCACTTCAGGTTGTTGGCGGACAGCATCGAGCAGATCGCAAAAGCGCATGGCAACCTCGGAAAACGAGAAAGGAATGCGCGGATCTTACCCAGCCCCGGGCGGCGGCGCAGCGTCTATTCCGGTCAAATGGGCTGACAGATAGGCCTTGGCACTTTTCGATTTCGCCGCAAAACCCTTGTAGGAGCTGTCGAGTGAAACGAGGCTGCGATCTTTTGATCTGTTTGCAAATCAAAATCAAAAGATCGCAGCCTTCGGCAGCTCCTACAGAGGGACGCGTAAGCTTCAGGATTTGAAACACGTCGCGCTGAGCTTTTCCAGCACTTGATCGGCCTTCAGCTCTGCCTTGATCAACCCGGCCTGCCAGGTGGCCACGCACGGTTGCAGATCGGCTTCCTGTTCGGCGCGGGCCAGCCATTGCCAGCAATCGTGCCAGTCGCCCAGTGCGCCTTGCGCCGATTTCAGGCGTTTGTAAGCCGGTTTCGGCAAGCGATCCAGCTCGGGATAGGCTTCGATGCCATAGCGCACGCGCTTGATCAGCAGGCGCAGACGATGGCGGTCATGGGCGGGATCGTGCAGCGCTTCGTCGAGTTTCTGCCATTGTTTGCCCAAGCGTTTTTCAATGCGTTTACCCAGATCCTTGAGTAAGCCCTGACGCTCGGACGCGCGCAGAAATCGTGGAAACGCGTCGAGAATCATCAGCAGCGAAGCCAGTTCCGCACTCGCCGCCAGCGCCGGATACGCCTCGGCCATTTGCGCCAGACGCCGCTGCGCGGCCTCGGGTTGATCATGCTCGAGCAGATACGCCGCGAGCACTTCCCGATCACGCCACGGCGTGGTCAGATCACCCACTGCCGAAGCCGCCGCCTCCAGTTGCTCGACTCCCGGCAAGCCACGCAACGGCCGCAACAGACTGCGCAAGCGTCGCACCGTAGTGCGCAAATCATGCAACGCCTCGGGATCAGTGCGCGCAGTCAAGCGCGCCTGACATGCCAGCAGCCGCACATCCAGGCTCAACACATGAGCCACCAAGCGATCGATCATGGGGGTCTACTCCGTAGACAGCTGCGAGCTTCTAGCTACAAGCTTCAAGCTGAATGGGGTCGCTTTGAGCTTGCCGCTTGCAGCTTGAAACTTGCAGCTGCTTTTTTAACGTCCTGCGCGGGATTCGCGGATGTAGAAGCGGGCTTTCTCGGCTTTCTTGCTGCAGCCTTCAAAGCCTTCGAATTGTTGCTGGGTCTTGGCGGCGGTCAGCAGCGACAGCGCTTTGGAATAGCTGACGGTGCCGGCGAAGCCTTCAGCCTTGGCCAGGTCCAGTTCGTGCCAGGCCGCGTCGAGTTGGCTGCCGCAGCTGTCGCGGTACGCGGTTTTGCCGGCGCAACCGGCCAGAACCAGAGCCATCAACGGTACACAGATCCAGGCTTTCATCACTCACACCTCAAGGTAGGTCAACAGTCGTGCAGGTAAGACGGTCAAGCGGCGAAAAAGTGCCTCGCTGAGCGGTCAAACCACGTGGCGCAGAGCATAGCGCGCAAGCGTGCGCCGCGAGCGAAAAACGACGTCACCGCTTCGCGCAACGACCTTGGCGATTGAGCCGCTTGGCCGATGCGTGCATTGTGCAGGCTTGTCGGGAGGAAGTTTGATGAAAAAGCGTGTCGCACTGGTGCTGGGCTCCGGTGGCGCCCGGGGCTATGCCCATATTGGCGTTATCGAAGAAATTGAAAAACGCGGCTACGACATCGCCTGCATTGCCGGTTGTTCGATGGGCGCGGTGGTCGGGGGCATCTATGCCGCCGGCAAACTGGATGAGTACCGGCGCTGGATCGAAAGCCTTGATTACCTCGACGTGCTGCGCCTGGTCGATGTGAGTTTCCGTCTCGGCGCGATCCGCGGTGAAAAGGTCTTCGGGCAGATTCGCAAGATCGTCGGCGAGATCAACATCGAAGACCTGCGCATCCCCTACACCGCCGTCGCCGCCGACCTGACCAACCAGCAGGAAATCTGGTTTCAGGAAGGCTGCCTGCATCAGGCCATGCGCGCCTCGGCGGCGATTCCCAGTCTGTTCACCCCGGTGATGCAGGGCAACCGCATGCTGGTCGACGGCGGCATTCTCAATCCGTTGCCAATCGTTCCGGTAGTGTCGAGCCATTGCGACCTGATCATCGCGGTCAACCTCAACGCCACCAATCAGCGCCAGTACAAATTGCCGGTGATCGAGCGGCCTGCAGCGTTTCGTTCGCGCTTCGACAGTCTGATCAAATCCATGGGTTCGAAGTTGCCATTCCGGCGTAAACAGGCCGAGCAATTGTTGAAGCTGGAACAGGAAGCCTTGCGCGCCGAGGCGGCGGAGATCAATCCGTGGCTCGAGGGCGTCGAACCGGAAAGCCAGCAACCGGCCGCCGCCCCGGAACGCGAAGGCGCGCCGAAATCCGCTACCGGTTCATTCATCATCGATAACGTCGGGCCAGCGTCGTTGCTGGATTTGATCAACCAGAGTTTCGAGGTGATGCAGACCTCACTGGCGCAGTACAAGATTGCCGGGTATCCGCCGGACATCCTGATCAACGTGCCGAAGCGGGTGTGCCGGTTTTTCGAGTTCTACAAGGCGCCGGAGTTGATCGCCCTGGGGCGGGAGATTGCCAGTGATACGCTGGATCGGTATGAGCAGGAGCAGGGTTGATTACCTGAAGGCTGTGGGTGAATGTTCCGGCCTCATCGCGGGCAAGCCCGCTCCCACAGGGTTCTCGGCGGGAATGAAATCTGGGTGATACATAGCTCACTGTGGGAGCGGGCTTGCCCGCGATGGCGCCCGACCATACAACACAAAACTACAACCCATCAGCACTCAACAACCGATACCCAACCCCCGCCTCAGTCACAATAAACCGTGGCCGGGTCGGGTCATCCGCCAGTTTCTGCCGCAGGTGCCCGACCACGATGCGCAGGTAATGACTGTCCTCGGTGTGCGTCGGCCCCCAGATATCCTTGAGCAATTGCTGCTGGGTGATCACCCGCCCCGGATGCCGCGCCAATTGCGCGAGCACCGCGTATTCCTTGCGGGTCAGGGCGACTTCGGCGCCGTCGAGCAGCACGCGCCGATAGGCCAGATCCACGGTCAACGGGCCGAAACTCAGCGCCGCTGGCTGCGCCTCCCCCGCCGGTGCCTGACGCAACAACGCGCGGACCCGGGCGAGAAATTCCTGAATGCCGAAAGGTTTGGTCACGTAGTCATTCGCGCCGCCATCCAGCGCTTCGACCTTCTGCCCTTCACTGGCGCGCACCGACAGCACCAGCACCGGCGTGGTCGCCCATTCGCGCAATTCGCGCAGGACCTGCTGACCGTCCATGTCCGGCAACCCGAGGTCGAGCACCACCAGGTCCGGTTTGCTCAGCGCGGCTTGTGCCAGGCCTTCAGCGCCGGTGCCGGCTTCGAGCACTTTGTAGCCTTGTGAAGCGAGGCTGATGCGCAGGAATTTGCGAATCTGCGGTTCGTCGTCGATGACCAAAATGGTCGCGGTCTGGCTCATGAATTCACATCAACACAATAGATTGGCAAGAGAGTAGCGCAGTCGACTTCAAGCTTCACCGTCCATCCCCGGTTGCGCCTGCAACGGCAGATGCAAGGTGATGCAGGTGCCACGCCCGTCGATGCCGTCAGCCACGGAAATACGCCCGCCGTGCGCGCCGACCATGCCCTGACAGATCGCCAGCCCCAACCCCGTGCCCTGCCCGCCGCGATCACCGCGCGCGGCGGTGTAGAACATGTCGAAAATCTTCGCTCGGTCCTCTTCAGGGATCCCCGGGCCTTCATCGCTGACCGCAAAGAAAATCTCCTGCTCATCGGCGCCGGCGCGCAGTTGCAAGCGACCGTGGCTGGGGGAAAAGCGCGCGGCGTTTTCCAGCACATTGACCAGCGCCTGCTCGATCAACGCCGCGTGCACATAGAGCAACGGCAGCTCGGCCGGCACTTCGGTGCTGACCTGCAACGGCGCCAGCACGGCGCGCAGGCGGTTGAGTGAACTGCCGACGATATCGGCCGGCGATACCCAGTCGCGCGCCAGCTTCAAGGCGCCGTGGCCGAGCCGAGTCATGTCGAGCAGGTTCTGGATGTAGCGGTCGAGGCGTTCGGCTTCATCGCGGGTGCCTTCGAGTAGCTCGCGGCGATCCTCCAGCGGGATCGCTTCGCCGAGAGCCAACAGGCTGTCGATGCTGCCGCGCATGGCCGTCAGCGGCGTGCGCAAATCGTGGGACACCGAGGCCAGCAAGGCGCTGCGCAACTGTTCGGTTTCGCCGTGCAGACGCGCCGCTTCGAGGTCATCAGCCAATTGCGCGCGGGCGAGGGCTTGCGCCAGCGGCTGGCTCAGCGCAGTGAGCAAACGTCGGCGCTGACCGCTCAAGCTCTGGCCTTCCTTGGCGCAAACACCGAGCAACGCCAGCGGCCCGTCCTCGACCGACAACGGCCACCACCACCAACGCCCCAGCGGCAAGGTGCCGGTGCCCTTGCCCGCCGGTTGATCGTGTTGCCAGGCCCAATCGGCGGCGGCGCGTTCGGCCTCGGTGAATTGCAGCGGCCCGCCGGTTTCGACTTTCCAGCCGCCCTGGCCGTCGCGGTTGAGCAAGCACAATTGCACATCGCTCCAGCCTTCGAGGTGTTGCGCGGCGGCGCTGATCACGGCCTGGCGGTCGGTCGCGGCGGTGAGTTTGCGCGACAGGTCGAGCAGTTCGCTGGTTTCTTCCTGGGTATCGCGCAAAGCCTGCAACTGCCGCCGCTGACGCGCCGCGAGGTTGCCGGTGAGCGCCGCCATCAACAGGAAGAACAGCAGCGTCAGCACGTCTTCTTCGCGCTGAATGCTGAAGGAGAAATTCGGTGGAATGAACAGAAAATCGTAGGTCAGAAACGACAACGCCGCACAGGCCAGCGCCGGGCCGAGGCTGCTGCGCACCGCCACCAGCAACACCGCCGCGAGAAACACCAGCGAAATGTTCGGCAGCGGCAACACACTCGACACCGCCCAGGCCAAGGCCGTGGCCAACAACGTCGCGACCAGCGCCAGCGCGTAGTCGAACCACACCAGCGTGACTGAATTGCGCGGGCGCGGTTGGTGCTGCTCGTGGTCACTGTCGAGCACGTTGATTTCCAGACCGTGAGCCTGACGCAGCAGGCGCGCCGCCAGACCACCGCCGAACAGTCGACGGCGCAAGCGTGGCCGCGACTGGCCGACCAGCAACAGACTGGCACGGCGTTCGGCGGCGTGTTGAATCAGGGTTTTCGCCACTTCGCCGGCCCGCAACAGCACCACTTCGCCACCGAGGCGTTCGGCCAGTTGCTGGGCGCTTTGCAGGCGCAACCGCGATTGCTCGTCACGGGCACTGCCGTTGTCGACATGCACCAGACTCCACGGCAGATGCCGGCGCTGGGCGACGCGGCTGGCGTGACGCACCAGCCGCTCGGCCTGCGCATCGCCATCGATGCCGACCAGCAAACGCCCGCGCACCGCCGGCGCGGCCTGGCCGAGTTGGCGATAGCCCTGGGCGAGATCGTTGTCGACCTGCGCGGCGGCGGTCTGCATCGCCAGTTCGCGCAGGGCGGTGAGATTGGTCTGGGTGAAAAACGCATCGATGGCGGCGCGGGCCTGTTCCGGCACGTAGACCTTGCCTTCGCGCAGACGCTCAAGCAATTCACGCGGCGGCAGGTCAATCAGCAGCAGCTCGAAAGCTTCCTGCAGGACCCAGTCCGGCAGGGTTTCGCGCACCTGTACGCCGGTGATGCCGCGCACCTGATCATTGAGGCTTTCCAGGTGCTGGACGTTGACCGTGGTGAACACGTCGATGCCGGCGGCGAGCAGTTCCTGAATGTCTTGCCAGCGCTTGGCGTGCCGACTGCCGGGGGCGTTGCTGTGGGCCAGTTCATCCACCAGCACAAGCTTCGGCTTGGCCGCGAGAATGCCGTCGAGGTCCATTTCTTCGAGCAGCACGCCACGGTATTCGCTGCGCACCAGTGGTTGCTGCGGCAGGCCACCGAGCAAGGCTTCGGTTTCGGCGCGGCCATGAGTTTCAACCACGCCGGCCAGGACTTTTACGCCCTGACGCAGTTGCGTGTGCGCGGCCTGGAGCATGGCGTAGGTCTTGCCGACCCCGGGGGCGGCGCCGAGAAAAACCTTGAGCCGGCCACGGCCATCGCGGGGCAGGTCTGCTAACAGTGCGTCGGCGCGGCCGGAGTCGCTCATGCTTGATGTCTCTCTTCCTGATGATCGTTCCCACGCTCTGCGTGGGACTGCAGCCCGGGACGCTCTGCGTCCCATAAAAGCAGACGCAGAGCGTCTATTGATGCATTCCCACGCAGAGCGAGGGAACGATCGGTATCAACTGAATTACAGGTTTTGCAGTGCCAGATTAAGCTCCAGCACATTCACCACCGGCGGCCCCACCAGCGGCTGTTCGATGTGCTTATCGAGCAGTTGCTGCAAGGTCGACACCGGCAGGTTGCGCGCCGCCGCGACACGCGCCAGTTGATAGGCAATTGCCGCCGGTGGCAAGTGCGGATCGAGACCACTGGCGGAGGTGGTCAGCAAAGCCAATGGCACCGGCCCCTGCCCAGCGACTTGTTGTTTTTGCGCGTCTTCGATTACGCGGGTCGCCAAGGCCGGATTGCTTGGCGCGAGGTTGCTGGCGCCGCTGGCGACCGTGGCAAAAGCCCCGGCGGACGGCCGTGGGTGGAACCAGTTGTCGCCGCTGAAATCCTGAGCAATCAACGACGAGCCGCGAACTTTGCCGTCGGCGTCGTGGATCAGGCTGCCGTTGGCCTGATCCGGGAAAGCGACTTGGGCGATGCCGGTGACCGCGAGTGGATAGGCGACGCCGGTGATCAGGGTCATCAGCGCTAACAGGGTCAGGGCCGGGCGTATCATTGTGGACATTTCAAGATCCTCGAATTCGTTGGACAAACTTTTGCCGGGTGTCAGGGAGATCTTTTCCCCCTCACCCCAGCCCTCTCCCCCAAGGGGGCGAGGGAGAAAGGGAGCCGATCTTCATGCTGTTCAAGACCTGAGTTCGGCTCGGAATTTCAGGTCGGCGAACCTCGCACAAACACCTCGGTCAGTCCCCTCTCCCCCCGGGAGAGGGCTAGGGTGAGGGGCTCTTTTCAGCCTCACACCAGATGCAACGCCGTAAGCAGCATGTCGATCACCTTGATCCCCACGAACGGCACGACAATCCCGCCGACGCCATAGATCAGCAGATTGCGCCGCAGCAACGCCGCCGCACTCGCCGCCTGCACGCGCACGCCGCGCAATGCCAGTGGAATCAGCACAACGATGATCAGCGCGTTGAACACAATGGCTGAGAGAATCGCGCTCTGCGGACTGCTCAGATGCATGATGTTCAGCACGCCCAGCTGCGGGTAAATCGAGGCGAACAGCGCCGGCAGAATCGCGAAGTATTTGGCGATGTCGTTGGCGATGGAAAAGGTCGTCAGCGCGCCACGGGTCACCAGCAATTCCTTGCCGATCTGCACCACGTCGAGCAGCTTGGTCGGGTCGCTGTCGAGGTCGACCATGTTCGCCGCTTCGCGTGCCGCTTGCGTGCCATCGTTCATGGCCATGCCGACGTCGGCCTGGGCCAGCGCCGGGGCGTCGTTGGCGCCGTCGCCGCACATGGCAACCAGGCGACCGTCGTTCTGCTCGTGACGGATGCGCGCGAGTTTCTTCTCCGGCGTGGCTTCGGCGAGCACATCATCGACGCCTGCTTCAGCGGCGATCGCAGCAGCGGTCAGCGGGTTGTCGCCGGTGACCATCACCGTGCGAATCCCCAGTTTGCGCAACTCGGCAAAACGCTCACGGATGCCTGGCTTGACCACGTCCTTGAGATGGATCGCGCCAAGCAACTTACCGTCTGCACAGACCAGCAACGGCGTGCCGCCGCTCTGGGCAATCTTGTCGATTTCCCGCGCCAGCGCCGGGGCCAGATCGCTACGCTGTTGACCGAGAAACGCCAGCAGCGAATCCACCGCCCCTTTGCGATACACGCGGCCCTGATAATCGACGCCGGACAAGCGGGTTTCCGCGCTGAACGGCACGGCGGTCAGGGTTTCCGGGGCCGGCTCCGGTTGTGGATGCAGGCCACGAAGGAACTCGACGATCGACTTGCCTTCAGCGGTTTCGTCGGCCAGCGAGGCGAACAACGCGCCTTCGGCCAGCTCACGGCCGGTCACTCCCGGCGCGGCATACACCGCGCTGCAACGACGGTTGCCGAAGGTGATGGTGCCGGTCTTGTCGAGCAACAGCACGTGCACGTCGCCCGCCGCCTCCACCGCGCGGCCAGATTTGGCGATCACGTTGAGGCGCACCAGCCGATCCATCCCGGCGATACCGATGGCCGACAGCAGACCGCCAATGGTGGTCGGGATCAGCGTGACTAATAACGCCACGAGGAACACCAGCGGCAGGCTGCCATTGGCGAAATGCGCGAACGGTTGCAGGGTGACGACCACCAGCAGAAAGATCAGGGTCAGGCCGATCAGCAGAATATCCAGCGCGACTTCGTTCGGGGTCTTCTGACGCTTGGCGCCTTCGACCAGGGCGATCATGCGGTCGAGGGTCGATTCACCAGGGTTGGTGGTGATCTTCACCAGCAGCCAGTCGGACACCAGCCGCGTGTTGCCGGTGACGGCCGAGCGGTCGCCGCCGGACTCACGGATCACCGGCGCCGATTCGCCAGTGATCGCCGCTTCGTTGACCGCCGCGATGCCTTCGATGACTTCGCCGTCACCGGGGATCATTTCCCCGGCTTCGACTCGCACCACATCGCCCTTGCGCAGATTGGCGGCCGGCACGATCTTGAAGCTGCCATCAGCCTGACGGCAACGGGCGCTGAGGCCTTCGCTGCCGGCCTTGAGGCTGTCGGCGCGAGCCTTGCCACGACCTTCGGCCAAGGCTTCGGCGAAGTTGGCAAACAGCACGGTGAACCACAGCCACAGGGCGATTTGCGCGGCGACGAAGGTCGGCAC